>NZ_FNCU01000029.1:0-104545 GCF_900099855.1 Bradyrhizobium sp. Rc2d
CTTGACGGAGGCCTCCAATGCTTGCAGCAATCAAATGGAACTCCCGACATAGTGCTCGCGAATGGGTAATGATGGCTGTGGCGCTTGTCGTCCGCACACAGGCAAACCGGCAGAACGGCGAAAGGAAGCAAAAGCAGCCACTCTGGAAGCAGTTCGACGACACCCATCATTGGGACTCAACCGCGGAGGAATGGGTCCCCAACCAAGACCGACCGACTTCCTAAATACCTGCGAACGACGGGGGTGTCGGGCAGGGCGATGGAATTTCTGTCAGCAAGACTGGCGGGATATCCAATCGGCGAGTCCAACGATTGGGGACCGACTGCTTGCCAGTCTGATCGGACGAGTGGCTTACCCCATCCACGCGTGCATCGCATGGTCGGTCCCGACGAATCCTTTGGCTTGGCCTCCCAGCAATTGCTTTGAGCCCGGCTGCAGTTCCCGTCGCGTTCTGCAGTGGCGTTACCCTGTCCTAGCCAACATGATCCACGAACGGTTGATGTCGGATAATGGCCCCGTGGCCGCTCAATCAGACGCCGCGATGTCTGCCTCTGGGAGATGAGCCGACCGTCTCCGGTAAGCTCCCGAGGGCGGCCTTTGACCCCGAGCGGACCTCCGCCAACCTCCAGTGCGTTCATTCTCCGCTCCGCTGCTCGGTCAGGCCCTTGGAGCCCCCTTACTTTTGGTTGGATGAATGGTTTCGCCCCGGGCGAGCATTTCTACAAACTCGCGAATTCGCTTATTCCGCGTTTCGGGGCGCTTGGCATCGTTCACGCGATAGACGAAGGCGAACCTGTTGGCACGGTCGAGCGTCGCAAACGCCCGTTCTGCTTCCGAATTTGCAGCCAGCGCAGCCAGGAAATCGGACGGAGGTTCGGCTTTGCCCTGGGATTGATACGCCGCGCTCCAGCGACCATCGGCTTTGGCTTTCTGGACCTCGCTCAACCCGGCAGGTTGCATGCGCCCTTCGCGAATAAGACGCTCCGCTGTATCCCTGTTGATTGCGGACCATCGGCTCGCACTTCGCCGCGGCGTCATTCTCACTAAATAGTAATGCTCATCAAACTTCCCAAGCTGACCATCGATCCATCCGTGACATAAAGCGGCTTCGATGGCCTGCGCCTTGGTGATGGTTGCTTCTGGTGCGCCGGCTTTAGCGAGCTTAAGCCAAAAGCCGCTCTCGCTTCCCTCGTGTGCCGACAGATAGGCTTCGATGGATGGCAGGTCCGCAAATGATATGATCGGACCCTTTACATTGGTCATGCATCCTCCTCGCATGGGCGGTTAAACGATTCCCTATGGATACGGGCCGTTCCGCGCTTGTATAGCCGGCATGCGGACTAGTCACTAACACCAGATTGAAGTTGCGAAGCCGCCTCCGGGTGGCCTTTGATTTTGCAATAAGTGCTGACGGTTGATGTCCGATTCTGGCCCGATGCTGCCTGGCTCGAAGCCCGTGCAAACCTCGGCTGACGAACGTAGACCGGATGCGGTTTTCAGGAAGGCAGACCGCCGACTTTGATCCATCTCGGACATTGGGACGCAGCTTCGGAGATCCGATTATTTGCTCATTCTCACTCGCTGTCTCGCCGCAAAGTGCTAGGCTTTGGACATGGACGGGCGTTTCCTCCGTGGTGCTCAATGAGACGGCGCGAGTTCATGGGGCTGATCGTCGGCGCGGCAGCGACGTGGCCGCTCGGCGTGCGTGCGCAGCAACCGGCAAGGTCGGTCTACCGGGTAGGGTATCTCGCGATCGCGTCACGCGAGCAAACATTTCGCAATGTTAGAGCCTTCGAAGCGGGCCTGCGGAGCCTTGGCTACCGCGTCGGCGAGAATGTCGTCATCGAGTACCGCTTTGCCGACGGAGACATGGGGCGGCTGGCGGCGCTTGCCACAGAGGTGGCCGGGCTCGGCGTGGACGTCATCGTTTCCGGAAACAATGTGACCACGGTTGCCGCCATGAAGGCGACCAGGACGATCCCGATCGTGATGGCCAACAGTGCCGAGCCGGTCAGTGCCGGACTTGTCGCCAGTCTGGCGCGCCCGGGTGGCAACGTCACCGGGTTCAGCTCGGAGCCCGGCGATGAGATCAACGGCAAGCGGCTCGAATTTCTGAAGGACATTCTGCCGAACCTCTCGCGTGTTGGCATTCTGTGGAATCCGGACTTTGCGCCCAATCAGGACCGGCTGACGTCGCTGCGGGAAGCTGCCCAAGCGCTGGCGTTGACTCTTGTCCCGGCCGAGGCGGGCGGGCCGGACATACTTGAACAAGCGTTTGCGACAATGGTGAGAGAACGCGCGCAGGTGCTTCTCGTGCTGAGCGATGGGGTGCTGTTCAACCATCGCGGCCTGATTGGCGTCATGGCCGTCAGAGATCGGCTGCCTGCAATCTCTGCCGTGAGAGAATACGCCGAAGCGGGCTTCCTCTTGAGCTACGGGATTGACTTGCCAGATCAGTTTCGCCGGTCTGCGACCTTTGTCGACAAGATTTTTAGGGGTGCGAAACCTGGCGACCTGCCAGTCGAACGGCCGACCAAGTACGAACTTGTCATAAACCTCCAGACCGCCAAAGCACTCGGCATCAACGTGCCACCGACCGTGCTGACGTGGGCCGATGTAGTGATCGAATAGGCACCATGACGTCGCTGATTGGCCCCTTGGCCGAACTGCTTATAAGCCGCCGCAACGCCGGTCTCGGAGGAGAACCGGACTTGACGAGCTGTGCGGTCGGACCGCTGTTTGTGACCCAAAGCCGTCTTGGCCATGGGCGTCGCTCGTGGTGCAGCGTTCTGCTATTGTAGCTTTTGCTCATTGTTGAATATCGGCCAATGGAGCACGCGAATGCCAAACAGCGAGGAGATCGAGGCGAAGTCGAACAACCCGGTGCCGCAGGGCTATGTGCTTGGTGCCAGCGAGGGTGAACACCTGATCCATTTTCGTGATGGCGGCAACATCTTCATCATGGTCGACCCCGTAACGGGATCCAACAATTTCGGCCTTGGCACGCAGCAGTTACCCAAGGGTTCAGGCATTCCGGTTCACCGACACCTCGACAGAGACGAAGCCTTCTACGTTCTGGAAGGCAGTGGCACGGTTACACTCAATGATGTGAGTCACTCTTGCGAAAGAGGTGGAACGATTTTCATACCCAAGAACACGTGGCATGGCTTCAGTAGTCCAGATCAGCAACTGGTTCTGCTGTGGGTCATGGTGCCGCCAGGTCTCGACGGTTTCTTTCGCGAAACCTGCAGCCGACCCGGCGAACCTCGAAAGGAATTGACGCGGGAGCAGATCAACGCGATTGCTCTCAAATATGGGCAAGAATTCAGGTAGGCGGGCTCAAACATTTACTCACAGGAGCTAAGACGTCCCTAGCCGACGTGCCTATTTTGTTTGGCTGCTCATTTCAGGTGGAGAGCTGACTAAGCGCGGATGGGTCGGCGAAGTTGCCTTTTGACCCCTTGGCGGACATGGGATCAAACCAGCGATTGCCACTAACCGGGGCCAATTTTATCCTCGTTAGTAACACTAACTTGGGTGTCAGAATCTGTCACATTAGTCATTGGACTTTTCAGAAATAATTTCGGCCCCTCATTGTTGTTCTTCCTGCGACAGGCGTTCTCGCTGTCGCGTCAACAACGGAGGATTCTTCGATGAGCAACAAGTTGTTTGGTTACCTCATCGCAGGTGCGCTCGCCTCCGCGCTCGCCATTGCCTCGCCGGCCCTCGCCCAGCGCGGCGGTGGCGGCGGTGGCGGGCATGGCATCGGCGGCGGTGGCGGCTTCGGTGGCGGGCATGCTATCGGCGGCGGTGGCGGCTTCGGTGGCGGGCGTGCTATCGGCGGCGGCGGCGGCGGCTTCGGTGGTGGGCGTGCTATCGGTGGTGGCTTCGGCGGCGCCCGCTTCGGCGGCGCGGGCCTAGGCCCGCGCACCGGACCCATGATAGGCCCGCATTTCGGCGGCGCCCGCTTCGCGGGTACGGGCCTAGGCCCGCACACCGGACCCATGATCGGTCCGCATTTCGGCGGCGCCCGCTTCTTTGCGTCGCGTGCTGCGTTCACGCCTCGCTTCCATCACCGCTTCTTCCATCATCGCTTCCACCGCTTTGCGTTCATCGGCGTGCCTTTCGCCTACGCCGCCTATAACTATGACGATTGCTGGCGCAGAGTGTGGACGCGATATGGACTGCAGTGGATCAACGTCTGCTACGACTACGGCTACTAAACGCTCGCGAACCCACATCATTGTGATGATCGCCACTGGGTACTTTCTGGCGCAGAGAAGCTGAATAGGCTGGGCGATCGTCGGAGAACGGCCATGACGGGTGGCTACCGCCGCATTCTGGTCGTCGAGGACGATCCGGAAACCGCCGGTGAGCTCAAGGACCAGCTCACGATCAGCGGATACCAGGTTGATTTGGCTTCCAGCGGCAGCGAAGCGCTGAGCCACGGTGCGGCACACAACTATGCCGTGATCACGATCGACCGCATGCTTCCCGACATCGATGGCATTGCGGTGATGTGCCAGTTGCGCGACGGTGGCGTTGCCGCGCCCTTCCTGATCATCAGCGCGCTCGGAGAAGTCGACGACAAGGTTCGTGGCCTGCGGGCCGGCGGCGACGACTATCTGGTCAAGCCTTTCTCCTTCCTCGAGTTGTTGGCGCGACTGGAAGCGCTTGGCCGGCGCAGCGACGCCATCGCCGAGGAGGCGATCCTGCGCGTCGGCGATCTCACAATCGACCTGATCTCGCGGACCGTCAGCCGGCGCGGCAAGGAGATTCTCCTTCTGCCCAAGGAATTCCAGATTATCAATATCTGGTGCGCAACGAAGACCGCATCGTGTCGCGGGCGATGGTGCTGCAGCACGTCTGGGATCTTCATTTCGATCCATCGAATATCATTGATGTCTATGTCGGACGGTTGCGCCGCAAGGTGGACGACCAGCAAGCCTATCCGCTGATCCATACGATTCGCGGTGTCGGATGCTGTCTCCGTGCTCCTAGCTAAGACGCTCAGCTCAACGACTTTCAAGCAGGCGCTGATCGCGATCGGCGAGAGATTGAGGTCCTGGTGCCTCCACCCCTGCTCGCCAGCGCCGACGAGCTGATCGAATATAACGTAGTTTGCTGCGATGCATGAGTCAGGAAGTGGCCCGAAGGCGACTTTGCGCTGCCCCTCGAAAGAGGCTTGAAGCGCAGTCGCGGGGCGTTTCGCTCGTTTAGGCGATGCCAAAACCATGAGCCGGACCGGCCATTTCGTGATAAGAAAGGCCGTGAAGACCTTTGAGTGGGCTCGGCAATGAGTGATTTCGAATTGCCTGTGACGCGCTATGCCATGAGCGGCGATGTAAGCATCGCATACCAAACGATGGGCGATGGACCGATTGATGTCATCATCGTTCCCGGTATGGTGTCGCATGTCGAGTTCATGCATGAATCGCCGGGATATACAGCGTCCCTGCGTCGCCTGTCCGGTTTCGCCCGTGTCGTAACATTCGACAAGCGAGGGCAGGGATTGTCCGACAGGGCGCCAGGCGCACCTTCGCTCGAACAGCGAATGGATGATGTTCGGGCCATCATGGATGACATCGGCTCGAAACGGGCGGCGCTCTTGGGTATTTCCGAGGGTTCAGCCATGAGTATCATGTTCGCCGCGACATACCCTGAGCGCGTCTCCCACCTAGTTTTGTATTCCGGGTTCGCAAGCTCTCCTGCCCAAAGGATGAACAATTATGAAGAGATAGTGTCCGAGCGCGCCAAAGCTTGGGGGACCGGCATGCTGATCAAGGTCATCAATCCAAGTCGTGCATGTGACCCAAAGGCGGTTAGCCACTTTGCCAAGTTTGAAAGGCTATCTGCAAGTCCGGGGGCATATAGGTCGCTGGCGTTAATGAACGCATCCATTGATGTCAGGCCCATACTGTCAGCGGTACGAGTTCCTACGTTGGTGCTTCACCGACGAACGGACACTTTGGTTCCAGTCGAAATAGGTCGGGATCTCGCAAAGCAAATTCCCGGTGCCAAATACATTGAATACCCTGACGGCGATCACATGATGACGTTTGGTGATGTCGAAACCTTGTTGGGAGATGTCGAAGAGTTCATCACCGGACACCGCGAAATTCCATCAACCGATATTGAGCGTGTTTTAGCGACGGTTCTTTTCACGGACATCGTGGAGTCCACACGTCGCGCCGCCGATATGGGTGACCAAAGATGGACCCACTTACTGAATATCCACGATCAGCTGGCAAAAGACTTGGTCGAAAAGCACAGGGGTACGCTGATCAAAACGACCGGCGATGGCATTCTCGCGACATTTGATGGACCCGGTCGTGCTGTTAGGTGTGCGCTTGCGCTTGGGACCGCTTCCAAACAAATCGGTTTGCTGTTGCGTGAGGGTCTGCACACCGGTGAAATCGAAATAAGGGACCGGGATATTAGCGGTATTGCTGTGCATGTGGCGGCTCGTATCATGGCGCAATCCAGAGCTGACGAGATCCTTGTCTCGAGGGTCGTGACCGACCTTGTGGCTGGCGCTGGCTTGAAATTCTTTGATCGCGGATCGCACGAGCTTAAGGGCATTCCGGGACGATGGGATCTCTTTGCGGCGAGCCTGTAGATCGGGCTATGCCTGCTATTGGGCCCTTAGCTGAGATCGCTGCGGCTAGGCTTGAAGTCAGCTTGTGACCTGCGAGCAGACTTCGTCTAGCCCGTAGGATGGTTTTGAACGCTTGCGAAACCACGCCGTGGCGCCATTCCAGTTCTGGGCCTGCTCCGGCGTCGTTGCCGCCCATGTCAATGTCGCCAGGGACAGCGCCAGCGCGGCCAATGATGTGATGCTGATTCGACCGCGTTTCGCGCTTCGGCTCAGAGCCCTCGCTTCTTGCGACATTCCCGGTGCCCTTCTTGGCCGGGCACCGAGCGTCGCAAACGACATCTCACCAGCCTTCCACGGACGCGAGCAATGCGGGCAATTAGCATCGGCCCGGTTGCGTCCCCCTCAGCAATGGAACCACCATCACTGCGGGCGGGAACTTGTCAATGTTTCTCACCGGTAACCGACCGGAAATTTAGCTGACGCGAACAGGCGGCGGATGCGCATGAGAAGGTCGGGTCAGTTCGCTGAGTGATGGAGGGGAGGAAGCGATCGATCCGGTACCGTCGCAAACCGGTTAGCAACCCGTGCTTCCGATTTGCGTTCTAGTCCGCTGAATACAGCCCAGATGTATCATTTGATCGAACCGGTGCGATTTTGGCGGCCGCATGGATAAAGCCCACGACGTGCTGATCCGGAACCTGTGGGAGCACACCGCGCTGGCGGAGGAGGATGTCGCCGAAATCCGGACGCTCACCTTCACGGTTCGTGACTTTGTGCCGAACGAGGATTTCATCCGTCAAGGCGACGAACCCGAACATTCGGCGCTGGTCGTCTCCGGCATGGTCACCCGCTACCATCTGCTCGGCAGCGGGCGGCGGCAATATCTCGCGTTCCATCTCACCGGCGATCTTCCTGACGCGCAGGGCCTGTTCATTGATGAGATGGATCATGGGCTGAGTGCGCTGGGGCCGGCTTCGGTCGCCTTCATCCCGCATCGCGAATTGTTCGCCGCTTTCCGACGGCGGCCCACTTTCGGGTTTGCCGTCTGGCGCGAGACGCTGCTCGATGCCACGATCTTTCGCGAGGCCATCACCAACCAACAGCGCCCGTCCCATGCAGGCGCGCATGGCGCACCTGTTCTGCGAGCTATTCTATCGCGCCCGCGCCGCGCAGCTGGTCCGCGGCAATCGCTGCCGGATGCCGATCAGCCTGGCCCAGCTTGGCGAGACGCTGGGCATGGCGATTGCGACCGTGAACCGAACGCTTGCCGATCTCAGGCGGAGCGAAGCCATGGATCTGCGCGACGGTGAGCTGATCGTGCTGAAATGGCGCGAATTGCAGCGGCTCGGCGATTTCAACCCGGCCTATCTGCACCTGAGGCGTCAATCGGCATCGTGACGGCGTGTGCGCCTGTGCGAGGTCCAGCTCGAGCTGGGGAACAACTCTCTCCCGGGCACGTCATTCATGAAATGAGGGAGATGCCCATGAAAGCTCTCATCGCAGCGATCGCGTTTGCCGCCATGACCGGGTCCGCGATTGCCCAGAATATTGGGCCCGCTCCGCAGAGCGGCATGGAAAGGCCGGAGAACACCAACGGCGCCACTGAGAAAGGGGCGATGGATACCACCGGCATGAATGCAAATCAGGCAAAGCGGCCCGGCACGAAGGATATGTCCAAGGGAGAGAACAGGACCGACGACAAGAAAAAATAAGAGTGCCGGCGGCGTGGCCAACGCCTCCAAGGCGCCGGTCTTGCAATTGTATCACCTGCAGCAGTCTCACTCGCGCGCGCAGCAATCGACCAGCGCGCGCCAGATGCGTTCGATCTGTAATGTCCTTTGACGTTCGAAGACGGCATCGTCCTCCGCACGAGGCGGCGTTGCGGTCCGCGTGTCGCGCGGCTCAATCCAGCGCTCCGAGATGGGATCGTACCATCGGCCGGGAGTCGTCACGTCCAACACCTTCATCGTCTACCCCATGCGCCTGTTGCTGGTGTTCTGGATGAGGTTGCCATGCGCAGCCTGCTCACGAATGTTCTGCTTCTCGTCGTCGCGGCGACCCTTGGTGGTGTCGACGGGAACTGACGGTGCGCTGCCGGCGCCCTTGGGACTCCGGTTCTGCTCGGGAACGGGGCGCACCGTTTTCGTCAACGGCTTTGTCATGCGCATCGACTCCATCATTGCCTGATGTGAGATCAACGCAATTAACGTTCGCGACGTTCCAAATGGTGCCGTTACGTTCTAAAGCATTTTAAACGCGATAGAACTCTGTTCTCGGCCGGAGAACTACGGGCATCTGGCGCCGGCTGCGCGTGGCGGTCCGTTCAGGAGTGAACACATCTGCGACGGCGATCGGCGCCGCAGTCGCCGAGCGAAGACCATTGTCCATGCCGTGCTTCTATCCAAGCCGTGCTTTGCGTTCGTCCGGGGCGCAGCTTCGCGCGGCGTGCTCGCGGTAGAGGGCGATCGCCCTGTTGGCGAGCATCAACGGCCGGCGCTCGCCGGTCTTGAGCTGCGCCTCGATGGCATCGAGGATGACGTTTGCGGACTCATCCGGCGGACCGAGCTCGCCGCTCTTCTCCAGGAAGCTCCAGGCAATGAAGAATGCGTTCTCGACGGTGCAGCGAATGGTCATGCGCTGCCAACGCCGTGCAGCCGCGCCCGTTCCGCGCGCCGGGTCGTGTCCCGGACCAATACGTGTCAGCGGAACCCCGGCTTACGTTGGATTTCGGTTGATCGCGCCATGGACGCGACGGCGACGGCGTTGGTTACGCCGGCGCGCGTTTCGCGGATTTCAGCGCATCTCAGTTCTTGAGCACGATGCGACCGACCACCTTGCCGGCGCGCAACTCATCGATCCATTTCTGGACGTCGCCCATCGGCTCCTCGCGCATCGGCGTCGGCTTGATCTTGCCGGCGCGTGCCAGCGCCATCAGCTCCTGGGCTTCCGCGAGGGTGCCGACCATGAAGCCCTCGATGGTCATGCGCTTGTAGACCCATTGCACCATCGGCAGCGTGAACTGGCCGCCCATCAGGCCGGAGACCACGATCTTGCCGCCGCGTGCGGCGACCGCGACGGCAAACGCCATCGACTTCTCGTTGCCGGCGAAATCGACGATCTCGTCGAAGCCGCCCTCGGTCTCCTTGAGGATGCGCTTGATCACGTCAGGCTCGGCCGGATCGTAGGCGCTCGCGGCGCCGTTCTTCAGCGCGGTCTCGCGCGCGGCCGATGAGAGGTCGGCGACCGTAATCGGCTGCTTGAACATCGCCTGCGCGAACGACAGGCCCATCATGCCGACGCCGCCGAGCCCGATCAGCAGGAGGTTGCGCTGGCGTGGACGGTCGACCAGACGCTTGAGCGCGCCGTAGGCGGTCACGCCGGAGCACATCAAGGTCGCGGCCTGATTGACGGGCAGGGGATCGTAATCGAGCAGATATTTGGCGTCGGGCACCAGCACATGGGTAGCAAAGCCGCCGTCGATGGAGACGCCGAGGAAGCGCTGCTTGACGCAGAGATTCTCGTCGCCGTTCTGGCAGTCGCGGCACTGGCCGCAGCCGATCCACGGAAACACCGCCTTCTTCGCGCCGACGAGTCCGGCGGGAACGTCAGGGCCGACTTCATCGACGACGCCGGCGATCTCATGGCCGAGCGTGAAGGGCAGCGTCATGCCGCGCGTGGTGTCGAGCTTCTTGCCGCCGCCGAGATCGGCGTAGCCGTCCTGGATGTGCAGGTCGGAGTGGCAGAGGCCGCAGCGCTCGATGCGCAGCAGCACCTCGCGACCTTGCGGCTTGGGCGTGTCGACGATGGTCTCGCACAACGGCGCGTCGAACTTGACCAGGGACTGCCTGCGCATCAGCGCCATATTCTTTCCTCCGAAATTATCTCATTGATTGAGCATGATCTGTTTCGGAAAACCGCTTCACACTTTGCGCTAGCGCGGCCCTTCAGGTCCGGATCATGCTTCTTCGCTTCGTATATTGGCCAATTCACAGGCCATGGCAACAAAACCCGCAATCGGAATGGTCTCCGCGCGACGGGTCGCATCGACGCCGGCAGCTTGCGCGAGCCGCGCGGGATCGACGCCCAGAGATTTCAGGCTTTGCCGCAGCATCTTGCGGCGCTGGCCGAAAGCTGCGGCTGCGACCTGCTCGAGCAGCCTGCGATCGCAGGCCAGAGGTTCTGCGCGCGGCTTCAGCCGCACCACGGAGGAGGTGACCTTCGGCGGCGGCACGAAGGCGGAGGGCGAAATGTCGAACAGGATCTTGGTCTCGCAGCGCCAGTTGGCGAGCACGCCGAGCCGGCCATAGGCCTCCTCGTCCTCATGCGCGACGATGCGCTCGCCGACCTCGCGCTGGAACATCAGCACCATCATCTCGTACCAGGGCGGCCAGGGCTCGATCGTGAGCCAATTGATCAGGAGCTGGGTCGCGATGTTGTAGGGCAGGTTGGCGACGATCTTTGCTCTTTCGCCATCGAGCAGCGGATGCGGGTCGAAGGTCATGGCATCGCCATGCACGATCTCGAGCCGGCCGGGATAACGCGCGGCGATATCCCGTAGCGCCGGGATCGCGCGATCGTCATGCTCGATGGCGATGACGCGCCTCGCGCCGAGCGCGAGCAAAGCGCGCGTCAGCCCGCCCGGGCCGGGCCCGATCTCGACGATGGTGGCATCCTCGAGCGGCGCGGCGGCGCGCGCGATGCGCGCGGTGAGATTGAGGTCGAGCAGAAAGTTCTGGCCGAGCGATTTGCGGGCCGACAGCGCATGCTGGCGGATGACCTCGCGCAGCGGCGGGAGGTCGTCGATCGCGCTCATCAGAGGTTTTCAGCCGCCATGCGGCTGGCGAGCCGAAGCGCCGCGATCAGGCTCGCCGGATTGGCCTTGCCGGTGCCGGCGATGTCGAAGGCGGTGCCGTGATCGGGCGAGGTGCGGATGAAGGGCAGGCCGAGCGTGACGTTGACGGCGTCGTCGAAAGCGACCGTCTTGATCGGGATCAGCGCCTGGTCGTGATACATGCAGACCGCGCAGTCATAGGTCTGTCGCGCAGCCTCGTGAAACATGGTGTCGGCAGGCAGCGGGCCCTTGGCCTCGATGCCGTCGTTGCGCAGCGCTTTCAGCGCCGGCGCGATGATGGTCTGCTCCTCGTGGCCGAGCGAGCCGTCCTCGCCGGCATGCGGATTGAGGCCGGAGACCGCGATGCGCGGCGCCGTGATGCCGAAGCGGGATTTGAGCTCGGTCGCGACGATGCGAACGGTCGAGACGATCAGCTCGCTCGTGAGCTGGGCCAGCGCCTCGCGCAGCGAGACGTGAATGGTCACCGGCACCACGGCGAGCTGCGGCGACCACAGCATCATCACCGGCTGCGGGACGTGGCCGTCCGTCGCGGCGAGCTCGGCGAGGTATTCGGTGTGGCCGGGATGACGGAAGCCTGCGCGGTAGAGCACGCTCTTGGCGATGGGATTGGTGACGACGGCGCCGGCGCGGCCCTCGCGCACATCAGCGACCGCCTGGCGGATCGAGCCGAGCGCGGCCGGTGCGCTCGATGCGTCAGGCTTGCCGGGCTCGGCCGTGGCATGCTCGCCGGTGGCAACCACGGGCAGGGCCTCGGTGAAGGCGGCCTCGGCCTCGCCGGGGCTCACCGCGGCGATCCTGATGTCGGCGCCGAGCGCCTTGGCGCGCCGGGCGATCAACGCCTCGTCGCCGAGCAGGTAGAAGGCGGGCAGGTTCAGCTCACGGCGCCTGAGCCAGGCTGCGATGGTGATGTCGGGGCCGATGCCGGCGGGCTCTCCCAGGGTCAGGGCGAGGGGTTTTGCCGGGCGCGCTGCGGAAGGCTCGGCCATCAGCGGTTGCGATATTCGATCATCGCCGCCTTGCGGAGCTCTTCGAGATAGGCCTTCTGGGTCTTCTCGTACTTCTCCTGATACATCTTCTCGCGGACCTCGCGTTTCTTCGGCGTGTCGATCATGGTCGGCTTGCGCGAGCACAGCACCACCATCTCGATGCCGGCCTTGGTTACTTCGGGCGCGGTCAGATGGCCGATCGGCGTGTCGTCGAGCACCTTGCGCAGCGCCTCGGGTAGTTCCGCGGTGGTCTTGGTGATGCTGTCGCGGATGGTGGCGTTCGGCGTCGAGCGGAACAGCGAGTTGGCTTCCTCGCAGCTTCCGACGCGCGCGCGATAGCTGTCGGCTTCCTTCTTCCGTGTTTCAAGGAACGCCGCGGACGAGCCGCGCGGCACGATCAGCACGATCGGCTGCATCTTGTATTCGGTGCCCTCGATCTGGAGCTTCTCGCCACTCTGCGCCTGCACGGCCTGCGCGACGTCGCGCTCGCCGACGAGCAGCTTCTCCTTGTAGCGGCCGCGTACGAGGCTGGTCCAGACCATCTCGGACTTCATGCGGCTCTTCAGCGTCTCCGGGCGCACGCCCTTGGATTCGAGCGACTTGGTGAGCTGGTCCGGCGTGATGCGCATGCGCTGCGCCATGCCCTCATAGGATTGGTTGATGTCGGAGACGCCGGGATCGACCCCGTACTTCTTGCCTTCCTTCATCTTCACCTTGTCGTCGATCAGCTCGTTGATGACCTGCTCGCGGCTCGGCGCCTTCTGCGTCGTGAGCTGGTCGAGCTTCGAGCGCTGTTCGATGTCGAAATCGGTGATCGGATCGCCGTTGACCATGACCACGATGTTCTGCGCCCGCGCCGGCGCACCGACCAGGAACAGGGCGGCGAGGACGAGAAGGGGGCGGAAGATCGGCAACGGAATCGTCATGGTTATCGCTCGCATGTCAGCCGCGTCGAGCCTGTGGTGGCAAGCGCGGCCAGCACTTCAAACCGCTCACTGGAGGCCCGAGGAACCGCTGGTCGTCGACGAGGTCGCCAGCGTGCGCAGGCCGATCTGGAACATGAACGCGTGGCTCAGCACGGGCGGTGCACTGCCCGCGGAATAGCTATAGGAAGTTACATAGTTCGCCGCCAGCACGAAGCAATCGTCGACATAGCCGGCGCCGAGCACATACTGGTTGATCTTGTTGGCCTCCAGATCCCAGCGGGCCGAACCCGACACCACCCAATTGGAGGCGACCTTCAGCGAGCCTGTCGTAAGGATGCCCTCGCGGCGGGTCAGATAGCCGAGTTCCGGCTGCGCTGCGTAATTGCCGTACAGCACGGCGACCGACCAGCGATTGAAATTGGCGCGGCCTTCCGCCTCGAAACGCTGGACGTTCCAGGTCTGCTCGTCCATGCGGGAGCGGACGCTGAATGTATAGGTGCTGTTGGGTGAGTAGCTCGCGCTCGTGACGTAATCGGAACGCGGCTTGTCGAGACCGGAATTGAGGCCGGTATTGATGGTGTCCTGGACCGCGAAGGAGTTCAGGCCGAACAGGTGGTAGGACTGGCCGAACAGCACCTTGACGGCGCCGCCCTTGTCGAACTGCGTGGTGGACTGCACGCCGACATTGGCGCGGCCGCCGCCCTCGACGCGGTCGTAGCCGGAGAACTTGTCGACGCTGAACAGGTTCGATGCGTCGAATACCATGCTCTGGGCGTCCTCGTTCGGGAGCTTGCCGGCATAGGTCTCGTTCGGCCGGATGATGATCTGCGCGATCGGCTCGACGGTGGTCGAGCCCCAGGGCTGAATGTTGATGAAGGGATAGCGGTATTCCAGGCCAACGGTCGGCATCAGGCGGAAGGCCTGGGTGTCGCCGACGGGCAGGAAGTTCGACACGCCCGGCTGGTTGGAGACCGAGGAATTGATCGCGTCGGCGCGGAGGCTGGCGAACGGCGTCCAGATCTGGCCGAACGGATCGGTGAAGGACTTGCGCCACTGCGCTTCCGCGGTGAGGCGGGTGTAGGTGCCGGGGAAGCCGCGCAGCAGGCACTGCGAAGGCAGACGGGCCAGCGGATCGGCCGACGCCGTCGTGCACAGGCTGCTGGTGTTGGCGGTCGTCGTGATCGGATCGAACACCGACCCGTCACGCGACAGGTTCACGAAATTGGTCTTGTAGCTGAACTCGCCGCCGAAGACGGGATAGTTGAGCACGTTCGAGTAGTCGATCACCGGATAGACGATCGGCACCTGGCTCTGGTTGCCCGAATAGCTCAGCCAGTACATCGTGCGCGCATCGAAGAAGCTGCGATTGCCGACACCGGTCAGATAGAGCTGCGACAGCGCTTCCGTCGGCAGCAGCAGGAACGAGCCGAGCGGATCGCGGTACTGATAGAGCCGGTAGTCCGAGAAGAAATAGTAGTCGGACATCAGGACGCCGTCCCAACCCCAGACCCATTTGTCGTTCAGCGCGAACTGACCCTTGGTGTCGACGGCGCCGCGGAATTGGCGGTCACCGGGCTGCCCGGCGAACGCTCCCGGATCGAGCTGGTCGATGCCATAAGCGCGGATCTGGTAGGCGCCGTCGATCAGGCGCTGCCGGAATTCCCCCTGCAGCATCACGCCTTGCCGCGACATGAAGCGGGGCGTGATGGTTGCGTCCATGTCGGGCGCGATCGCCCAATAATAGGGAATTTCGGCGCCAAAGCCGGTGTTCGTCGTGCCCGGGAAATAGCCCGGCATCAGGAAGCCGGACTTGCGCTTCACGGTCGGGTCGGGCGTCGAGAAATAGGGCATGTAGGCGAGCGGCACGCCGAAGAATTCGAGCTGTGCCGTTTCGAAATACAGCATCTTCTCCTGCTGGTCGTGGATGATGCGCGCACCCTTGACCTGCCACAGCGGCGGCTTCTTCGGATCGTCCTTACACGGCGCGCAGGCGGTGTAGACGCCGTTCTCGAACACCGTGTAATTGCCGCTGGAGCGGTCGGCGCGGCTCGCGGCCATGCGGGTCTGATCGGCGGTGTCCACGCGCAGCGAATCGACGAAACCGTCGCGGTAATCGTCGGAGAGATCCATGATCTCGGCATAGGTGATCTTGCCGTCGGCATCCGTCATGCGGATGTTGCCTTCGGCATGAAGCCGCTTGGTCTTCTGGTCGTAGATGACCCTGTCGGCCTCGACGCTGGTGCCGTTGTAGAACAGCTGGACGTTACCGACCGCGGAGACGCGCGAGTTGTTGTAGTCGTAGTCGACCTCGGTCGCCTGCACCAGCATCTGGTTGTCGTTGGGAGCCCTCTGCGGCTTCGGACGCGGCGGCAGCGGATTATAGGTGTACTGGGCGGAGGCAGGCACCACTGCGGCAACGTCGATCAGCGCGCCGAGCGAGGCGGCAGCGGCGACAGCGAGCAGAAGCCTGCGGACGGACCAGCCGCATCCGTTCGCGCGCACCAATGTGCGCCGCGTCGAACGAGACACGAGCCCTCGGTGGACGGCAGTCACTATCCGTCCTCCTGATAGAGCAAGGCCAAAAAGCCGGTGAGGCCGCCCACCACAACGGGCAACCACGCCGCAGCGATCGGATGCATCAACTCAGCCTTGCTCAAGTCCTCAGTTACTTTCGACAGGACGTAGAGCAGAAAGCCCGCGCCCACGCCACTCAAAACCATCTTCTGCACGCCGCCCATCCGGAAGAAGCGCAACGACACGGAGGCCGCCAGCATCACCATGGCCGCCAGCAAAAACGGCTGTGCCAGAAGCTTCTGATACTGGAGTCGGTATCCTGCTGTCGCGAAGCCCGAGCTTTCGGAGGAGCGGATGTAGCTCGGTAGTTGCCAAAAGGACACAGTCTCGGGTGTGGAAAAGCTGTTGCGGACCTGCGCCTCGGTCAGCGTCGTCGGAATCTCGAGGCGGGCCTGATCGACCGGCGGGGAGTCCAGCGAGAAGCGTCGGACGTCCTTGAACAGCCAATGGCCGGCCTCCAGCGTCGCCTCGCGCGCCTCGATGCGTTCCTTGAAGTGCTGCTCTGTGTCAAACCGGAACAGCGTGAGGCCGGTGAGCCGGATGCCCTGCTGCTCGCTGCGCGCCGCATTGATGATGGTCTGGCCGTCGCTGGTCACCTGATTGAGCCAGAAGCCGGACGCATCCTGGATGCCGCCGCCGGGCGCCGAGCCGAACAGCTCCGCCTCCATGCGCTTGGAGAGTTCGCGCAAGTTGGCTGACATCGGATTGTAGGCGACGGTGGCGATCACTCCGATCAGCAGCGCGCTGCCGAGCGCCGGCGAGATGAACTGCCAGGCCGAGATGCCGGCGGCGCGCGCGACCACGAGCTCGAGCCGGCGGGAGAGCGCGAGATAGCAGGTCATGGCGCCGATCAGCATGCAGAACGGCGTCAGCTTCTCCAGCAGCTGCGGCACCCGGAATAGCGAGGTCTCGGCCACCATGATCGCCGAGGCGGATGCGAGGCCAGAGGTCTTGCGCACCATCTCGATATAGTCGACCAGCACCAGCAGCAGGAAGATGCTGGCGAACACGCCGAGCGCGGCGACCACGAAGCGGCCGGCGAAATAGCGCCCGAGTGTGTTGGTGAGCATGCTCATGCGGTGGCCGGCCGTCCGAACAGCCGCGCTATCCGCGCGTTCGATCTGTTGATGGCCTCCATCAGGCCGGGGGGCGGCTCGACCACGACGCCGCCTATGATCATCCAGAGCCCGACGCCGATCGCGCCCACGACCATCGCGTATTGCACCAGCACCGCGCCCGGCGATTTCACCGCCATCACGGAGCAGGCGAAGCCGGCCATGCGCAGGCCGAACACCGCGAGGATCGAGGAGCCGATCGAGAAATTGCGGCTCTGGCGGGTCGTGCGGGGCGCACCCAGGAACGCGAAGGTCAGCACGGCAAAGGCGAACGGATAGATCGGCGCCAAGATGCTGTCGTGCAGGGCCGAGCGGAACTGGCCGGGGATCTGCTTGTAGACGGGATCGTCCTCGGACGGCGAGAACAGCTCCCAGAGATAGCGTTCGCGGATGCCGAGGGTGACGTCGCGGCCCTGGCCGGAGAATTTCGACATGTCGAAGCCGTAGCGGCCGAACGCCACCAGCGCCGGATCGCGCTTGCCGGCCTCGAAGCGCTGGAGATTGCCCGTCTCCAGCACCAGGAACGATCCGGTGTCGTTCTTCACGACCTCGCCGTGCTCGGCGACGATCGAGACGCGCTCGTTCGGATCGCGGCGGTCGTCGATGAAGATGCCGGCGAGGATGCCGCCGGGCTGGCGCTCGCGGATCCGGATCGTCAGGTTCTTGTCGAGCTGGGCGAAGCGGCCGGGCTGAAGGATGTTGGTGAGCACGTCGGCTGTGATCTCGGCGTCCCACTGCTTGATCCGCCGCATGCCGTCGGGGGCGAGATAGGCCGCGATGAAGGCGACCAGCAGCGCCACCACGCAGGTCGCATAGAAGAACGGATAGAACAGACGGAATGGCGAGAAGCCCGCCGCATTCATCACGATGATCTCGGAATCGGTCGCCAGCTTGTTCAGCGTGTGCGAGATCGCGATCATCAACGCGATCGGCGAGATGATCAGGACCAGGGCCGGGATGACGAGGCTGGTGATGCCGAGGAAGGTGAGGATGGTCTGACCCTGGCTCGTCATCAGGTCGATGCCGCGCAACGCCTGCGTAATCCAGATCACGCCGGTGAGGCTGACCAGGACCAGCGCAAACGACGCCAGCGTCGTGCGGAAGATATACCTATCGATCGACCCCATGCGCTACTGCACGAATCCCACCAAGACCCCAATGCCGGCGGCCCGCCCCAATCCCGCAACGGGATCCCCAAGGGACGGCCAGCCATCGGTTCCGCCAGCTTACTCTCTCTACCATCCCTTTGATCCGTCAACAAAATGGCTGCCCCATGGCGCCCTCAATATATGGTTAATATTTCGCTCGTTGTGGCCCGGCGGCCACGGCGGTGCTTGGCATCTGGCGGGCCGCTGGCCCATAGTACGGAAACCTCAGTGAATCGCAGTTCAGCTCCGGCCCGCGGCCGGGATCGCCGGGCGGCGAAAAGCCTCATGTTTTGGAGAAGTTACCCATGTCCGATGCCATCAAGGTCGGCTTTGTCCCGTTGTCTGCCGCGCCCCGTGGCATCCTGGTCGTGTTCTGCGACGACGGTCTGAAGCTCGGCCCGGCAACGGCCAAGGCGCTCGGCGGCGCCGCGGACCTGGTGAAGCGGGCGGCCTCCGCCACCGCCTTTAAGGGCAAAAGCGGGGCCGCACTGGACATCCTGGCGCCGGAGGGGGTGAAGGCCACTCGCCTGATCGTGATTGGCGCCGGCAAGTCGGCCAGCCTGAAGGCGAACGATTTCCTCAAATTCGGCGGCGTGGCAGCGAGCAAGCTTCCGTCCGGGACCGCCGCCATGACCATGATGGCGGAACTGCCCGACGGCGCCATGACGAGCGAGCAGGCGGTCGCGGTCGCCGCGGGCCTACGGCTGCGCGCCTACAAGTTCGACCGCTACAAGACCAAGAAGAAGGACGGCGAGGAGGGCGGTTCGCGTGCCGATGTCTCGCTTGCGGTCGGCGATGTCACCGCTGCGAAAAAGGCGTTCGCCGCCGCCGGCCACGTCGTCGACGGCGTAGTTATCGCGCGCGACCTCGTCAACGAGCCGCCGAACGTGCTTTTCCCTGAGGAATTCGCGCGCCGCGCCGGCCAACTCCGCAAGCTCGGCGTCAAGGTCGAGGTGCTCGACGTCAAGGCGATGCAGAAGCTCGGCATGGGCGCGCTGCTCGGCGTCGGCCAGGGCTCGATGCGGCCGAGCCGCACCGTGATCATGCGCTGGGACGGGGCCAAGAAAGGCGAGGCGCCCGTCGCCTTCGTCGGCAAGGGCGTCTGCTTCGACACCGGCGGCATTTCGATCAAGCCGGCCGGCAGCATGGAGGACATGAAGGGCGATATGGGGGGAGCTGCGTGCGTCGTCGGACTGATGCATGCGCTGGCGGCGCGTAAAGCCAAAGTCAACGTGGTCGGCGCTATCGGCCTCGTCGAGAACATGCCCGACGGCAATGCGCAGCGGCCGGGCGACATCGTCACCTCGATGTCGGGCCAGACCATCGAGATCATCAACACCGACGCCGAGGGCCGCCTCGTGCTCGCCGACGTGCTCTGGTACGTGGCGAAGAAGGTGAAGCCGAAATTCATGGTGGACCTGGCGACGCTGACCGGCGCCATCATGGTCGCGCTCGGCACCGAGCATGCCGGCATGTTCTCCAACAATGACGAGCTCGCCGACCGGCTGATCGCGGCCGGCATCGAGAGCGGTGAAAAGGTCTGGCGCATGCCGCTCGGTCCCGAATACGACAAGCTGATCGATTCCCAGTTCGCCGACATGAAGAACACCGGCGGCCGTCACGGCGGCTCGATCACCGCGGCGCAGTTCCTCCAGCGCTTCGTCGACGGCACGCCCTGGGCGCATCTCGACATCGCCGGCACCGCCATGGGCGCGCCAAAGTCCGACATCAACCAGAGCTGGGGAAGCGGCTATGGCGTCCGTCTCCTGGATCGCCTGGTGGCAGATCATTACGAGCGCAAATGACCGAAGTGCTGTTCTACCATCTGCAAAACATGACGGTGGAGAACGTGTTGCCGCCGCTTCTCGAGAAATCGCTCGAGCGCGGCTGGCGCGTCGTGGTGCAGTCGACCTCGGAAGAGCGCGCCGATGCGCTGGACGCGCATTTGTGGACCTATCGCGACGATTCGTTCCTGCCGCACGCGACATGGCGCGTGAACGATGCCGTCGACCAGCCGATCGTGCTGGCGGTCGAGGCGGACAATCCGAACGGCGCCAATGTCCGCTTCCTGGTCGACAACGCTGCGCTGCCGCAGGACGCGGAGGGCTATGAACGCATGGTGCTCTTGTTCAACGGCGACGACCCGGACGCGCTTGCGCTCGCGCGCAGCGCCTGGACGGATTGCAAGGCGCGGGGATTTGATGTCACCTATTGGCAGGCCGACGAGCGGGGCCGGTGGCAGAAGCGGAATTAGCGCCGTTCGCAATTAATGATAATTTGCACTTTTCGAACGATGCTGGCTTCGGCCACCTTCGTGCCGCAAAGGGATGTTGGGACAATCGTTTAGGGCTGGTCCTTCACGCGGGGAATGAGTTTATCGTGCGACATCAAAAGCTTCCCGGCTCGCTCATGATTGCGTTGGCCGCCGTAGCACCGCTGGTTGCGGGCTGCTCGGGCGCGAGCGATCTGCTGTCGAAGGACGCAGAATGGTTCCAGAAGCCCGGCCGTCTCTTCATCAAGAATATCTCGATCGAGTCGCCGCCACTCACGCCTGACAAACCGGTCGGAGCCGAGGATCTCGTCAGCGCCGACGGCGCCTGTCCCGGCATGGCGCCGCCTCCCGGGCCGGCCGATGCCAATGCATCGACGACGTCGCCGGCGCCGATGGGCGGCACGGTCGCGCTCGGCCACACCGAATGCGACGTGGTGCGCGGCATCGGTGCGCCTTCGTCCGTCAACCTCTCCAACGACGCCATCGGCCGCCGCGTCGCCGTCGTGACCTGGACGACCGGTCCCCGCGCCGGCATCTATACGTTCACGGCCGGACGCTTGTCCTCGATCGAGGGCAATCCGGAGCCGCAGCCGGTGCCGAAAGCCACCAAGCCGAAGGCGAAGAAGAAGTCGGCGTAAGCGTAACGCTTGCCGTTGAGGTCGCGTGCCCCGGACACCGCGCAGCACCATAGTGATGCGCTGCTGAGCCGGGGCCCAGACTCGTGGCACGCTCGGTCCCGGCTCTGCGCAGCAGTGCAAAGAGTGCAGCCGCGCGTCCGAGACACGAGAGTGCATTGGAGCATGATCCGGAAAGGTGTGAAGCGGTTTTCCGTCTCAAGACGCAGCTCCTTTAGATCTGACGGCCGCTCTTCGCGATATGCTGCCAAAACGCCTCCGCGGCCTGCGCCAGACGAAGCTTCGGCCGGAACACGTGGATCTCGATCGGCACGTACCATTGCGGCCCACCTGCTGCGACGATCTCGCCCGAGGCGAGCTGATCGCTGATCAAGCTTTCCGGCAGCCAGGCCATGCCGCGGCCGGCCTGGACCATCGTCACCAGCAGCTTTGCGAGATGAGAGGTAAAGGTTGTGCGCAGATGCGCGTCCAACGGCGACGTCGCGCGCACGGCTTCGAGAATTCGTCCCATGCCAGATTCAGGACGGAAGCTCAGGAACGGGACCGGCGCGGCTTTCGTTCCCGGGAGCTTGAAGCGGGGCTTACGGCTTCGACTTGAAACCGGCACCGATGCCGGAATCAGCCTGTCGTCCCCGACATGCAGCGAGCGGAAATGCGACGGCGCCAGCGCCGTGGTCGCTGCCGGGTGGTAATGACAGAGCAGGAAGTGCGCATCGCCCGCGAGCAATATCCGCTCACAGGCCTCCATGTGGTTGGCGACCAGCTGCACGTTCGGAACGAACGCCAGCTTGGTCTCGATCCCGCGCAGCCAATCGGGAAAGAAAGTCAGCGACAGCGCGTTGGTCGAGGCGAACTTCAGCACGTCGGAGGCGCCGCGAGCCCGTTCCTGGGCGTCGAGCCGGCCGGCGGCAAGCCGGCGCAGAACGTCCTCGGCCGTCTCGCGAAAGCCTTCGCCGGCCGCCGTGAGATTGACGCTGTGCGTCGTGCGGTCCAGCAGCGGCGCCCCGGTCCACACTTCCAGCGCCTGAATCCTGCGGCTCAGCGCAGGCTGCGAGCAATTCCGCTGCTCCGCGGCGCGCGAGAAGCTGCGTGTGGTCGCCACCGCGATGAAATCGTGCAGCCAGTTGATCTCCATCGCACGGCCTCCTGATGTTCAAGACATTGCTTATGCATAATTTGCATAACGATATCAGAACACGACATTGGATTTCCAGTGTCATGGGCGGCACGGTGCAGCAAGACTTCTGTAGGAGAAGGCGCGATGGCTGCGCGCACGCTATACGACAAGCTGGTCGACGCCCATGTCGTCCGCAATCTCGACGATGCCGGTCTCGTGCTGCTCTATGTCGACCGCACCGTGCTCAACGAATATACCAGTCCGCAAGCCTTCGCCGGGCTGCGCGCGGCTGGGCGCAAGGTCCGGAATCCGAAGGCCGCGCTGATGGTCGTCGACCACGTCAACCCGACCGCGGCTCAGCGCACCCGAGCGATGCCGGACCGAGGCGCGGCGCGGCAGGTCGATTACTTCGCCGAGAACGCCAGGGATTTCGGCATCGAATATTTTGATATCCTCGACCCCCGGCAGGGCATCGAGCATGTTGTTGCTCCGGAGCAGGGGCTCGTCATGCCAGGCATGGTGATCGCGGCCGGCGACAGTCACAGCACCGCCTATGGCGCGTTCGGTGCCCTCGGCTACGGCATCGGAACATCCGACATCGAGCACTATCTCGCGACGTCGACCGTACGCTATCGCCGCCTCAAGACGATGCGCATCCACCTGACGGGCGAGGCGCCGCTCGGCGTGACGCCCAAGGACATTGTAATGGAGGTGATCCGGCGGATCGGTGCCGATGGTGCGACCGGATATGCCGTGGAGTTCAGCGGTCCCGTCGTCTCCAACATGAGCGTCGAGGGCAGGATCGTGATCTCGATCATGATCGTCGAGGCGGGTGCGCGCGGCGTCGTGATCGCGCCGGATCAAAAGGTGCTGGATTATCTGAAGGGACGTCCTCGCGCGCCGAAGGGCGAGATGTGGGAGCGGGCGGCCAGGAGCTGGCTGATCCTGGCTTCGGATCCCGACGCTCGGTTCGATCGCGAGATCGCGCTCGAGGTTTCCGAAGTCTCGCCGGTCGTGACCTGGGGCACCAGTCCCGACCAGGCGATCGCCGTCACTGAGACCATTCCCGATCCTGGACAGCAGGCTGCGCCCGAGCGCCAGGCGGCCGCGAGGCGCGCCCTGGACTATATGGGCCTCAGGCCCGGCCTGCCCATTCAATCCGTTCCGATCGACTTCGCTTTCATCGGGTCCTGCACGAACGCGCGGATCGAGGATCTGCGCGATGCGGCCGAGATCTTTCGCGGCCGCCGGGTCGCCGATGGCGTGCGTGCGATCGTGGTGCCGGGCTCGACCCAGGTCAGGGCCCAGGCCGAGGCGGAGGGCCTCGCAAAGATGTTCACCGAGGCTGGCGTCGAATTCCGGCAGTCCGGCTGCTCGATGTGCCTTGCGATGAACGACGATGTGCTCAAGCCCGGCGAGCGGTGCGCGTCCTCGACCAACCGCAACTTCGAAGGCCGCCAGGGACCGGGCGCGCGCACGCACCTGATGAGCCCGGCCATGGTGGCGGCGGCAGCCGTCACCGGACGCATCACGGATGTGCGTTCTCTCTTGGCAGGAGCACGTCAATGATTCCGTTCGGTCAGGTCACGGGCGTGGCTGCGCCCATGATGGCGCCCAATGTCGACACCGACGTCATCATGCCAAAAATGTTCCTCAAGGGCGTGGACCGCAGCGGCTTGGGCGAGGGCGCCTTCAACCTGCTGCGCTTCAGCGGCGGTAAGCCCAATGCTGACTTCATCCTCAATCGGGAAGGCTATCGCGACGCCAACTTTCTCGTCGTCGGCCCGAATTTCGGCTGCGGGTCGAGCCGCGAGCACGCGGTCTGGGGACTGCAGCAGCTCGGCATTCGCGCGCTGATCGGCACCAGCTTCGCCGGCATCTTCAACGACAATTGCGCCAACAACGGTCTGCTGACGATCTCGCTCGATGCCGATGTGGTGGCGGAGCTCGCCCGCGTGGTGGCCGACAGCTCGCGCAATGACGTCACGATCGACCTTGCTGCGCAATCGATCCGGTTCGATCGCGGTCGCCGCTCGATCGGGTTCGACATCGAGCCGGACAGGAAAGAGGCCTTCCTGACCGGCCGCGATTTCATCGCCTCCACGCTCGTCTTCGCCGACGACATACGCGCCTTCGAGGCGCGGCATCGGGCGGAGAACCCCTGGATCGTCTGACCTGCACGACCTTGCGCGGCTCGAATCCGCGCCCCAACGACAAAACGACAAACAGCGGAGGAAGCTTTGGTAGACACAACATATCGCCCGGCCGAAGCGCCTGGCGCCGTTGCTGCAACACATCTGGCCCGTCTCAAGGTCGGGCCGTTGCCGATCGGCATCTACGTCGCGGCCGCACTCGTCTGCGCCGCCGCCGTCTATTCCGGCAAGCTGCCGAACGACGTGATCGGCGGCCTTTCGGTCCTGATGCTGCTCGGCTTCCTGCTGGGCAAGCTCGGTCAGACCATTCCGGTGCTGAAGCAGATCGGCGGCACCGCGATCCTGTGTCTATTCGTGCCGTCGGCTCTGGTGAGCTACGGCCTGATGCCAGAAGCCGCCTTGAAGGCGATCACGACCACGTTCCGAACCGCCAACTTTCAGTATTTCTTCATCGCCTGCCTCGTCGCAGGCTCGATCCTCGGCATGCCCTATCGGGTCCTGGTTCAGGGCTTCATTCGGATGTTCGTTCCGCTCCTGATCGGCACGATCGCGGCCGTCACCGCCGGCATCGCCGTCGGGCTTCTGTTCGGCCACAGCCCGAAGGACACGTTCTTCTTTGTCATCATCCCCATCGTCGGCGGCGGTCTTGCGGAAGGTGTCCTGCCGCTGTCCATCGCTTATTCCGAGATGTTGCATCGGTCGCAAGCCGAGCTTGTGGCGCAGATGGTGCCGGCTGCGCTGCTCGGCAACGTCGTCGCGATCGTCAGCGCGGGCCTGCTGGCGCGCCTTGGCGAGATGCGGGCCGATCTCAATGGCAGAGGGATGCTGGTCAAGACCGGAGACGACGACATTCTCGGCGAAGCGCGGCCGGACCAGCCGATCGATCTCGGACTGCTCGGTGCCGGCATAGTGCTGTCGTGCGGCTTATTCGTGCTCGGCATGATTTTGGCGCCGCTCACCGGCATCCCCGGGCCGATCATGATGATCATCGCCGCAGTGGCATTGAAGCTGACCAGGTTACTACCGGCCGAGATGGAGCTCGGCGCCTATCAGATCAACAAGTTCATGTCGACCAACCTTACTTTCGCGATCCTGGTGGCGATGGGGACATTGCTGGTCTCATGGCAGCAGCTCGTTGCCTCCTTCAATCCAGGCTACATCATGATCTGCACGACCACGGTGCTGGCGATGATCCTGTCAGGTTTCTTCGTCGGCAAGTGGCTGAACATGTATCCGGTGGAGGCGGCGATCGTCACCGCCTGCCACTCGGGCCTCGGGGGCACCGGCGACGTCGCTATTCTTGGCGCCGCGGATCGCATGGGCCTGATGGCGTTCGCCCAGATCGCCACCCGCGTCGGCGGCGCGATCATGATCGTGATCGCGACACTCTTGATGAAGTCGCTGTCCTGATACGGGCCGCGGCCTTCGCGCAGGACGAATGTTCCAGGGGAGATCTCAATGCTCGAATTCGAACAGATTGAATCATGCTCCGATCGATCAGAGACCGGGTTGACGCGCCGCCATCTGATGTCGATCGCGTTGACAACCGGTGCCCTCGGTTCGGCCATATTGGCGCCGGGTGCTTTCGCTCAGGAGAATAATGCCGTGACGACCAGCGCGCTGCAAAAGTTGCTACCGGGGTTTCGACAGAAGCGCCTCAAGACCAGCGGGGCCGAGATCAACGCGCTCGTGAAGGGCGAGGGCGCGCCGCTGCTGTTGCTGCACGGACACCCGCAGACATTGGCGTGCTGGCACAAGATCGCCCCCAAGCTCGCGGAGCGCTTTACCGTGGTGCTGACCGATCTGCGCGGCTACGGCGACTCGAGCAAGCCCGACGGCGGCAAGGACAGTATCGCATATTCCAAGCGGGAGATGGCGCGGGATCAGGTCGAAGTGATGCGCGCGCTCGGTTTTGACCGCTTCCAGGCTGTCGGCCACGATCGCGGCGGGCGCGTTCTGCATCGTCTGATGCTCGATCATCCGGACACCGTCTCCAGGGCGGTCCTGCTCGACATCGCGCCAACCGCGACGATGTACGCCAAGGCGAACAAGGAGTTCGCTACGCGATATATGTGGTGGTTCTTTCTGATTCAGCCGGCGCCGCTTCCGGAAACCTTGATCGGCAACAATCTCGAATTCTATCTGCAGACCCATATCAACAAGCAGAACAAGACGCCGGGCGCCATCGACCCGGTTGCACTCGAAGAGTATCGCCGGTGCTACACCCGCGAGACGCTGCATGCCGTCTGCGAGGATTATCGCGCCGCTGCCGGCATCGACCTGATCCACGATGAGGCGGATTCCGACAAGAGAATTGGTTGCCCGCTGCTCGTGCTGTGGGGCGGCAAGGGAGTTGTCGGGTCGAGCTACGACGTCCTCGACACATGGCGCGCCAAGGCCAAGGACGTGCGAGGCGGAAGCCTGCCTTGCGGCCATTATCTGCCGGAAGAAGCACCTGAGTTGCTCCTCGAGCAGCTCAATGCCTTCTTGGCGTAACGACGGCGAGGCGTCTCGGCAGCGGTCTTCAGGATCGCTCGCCGGTCTATCTCACGCTCATGGTGCTGGGGTGGCTCGCTGCCCGGCGAGACCTCTGAGTGCCGCTTTCCCGGAGGCGCTGGTCCTGCCAATCGGCCTCACAAAAGGACATTTGATTCAAACGCTCAGAGCAAGGTACGTGAATACCGGTACTGTGCATGGGGTTGTTTTGCCGGTTTTGATGCAGCCAATCGCGTCAGGAGGGTCAACCCGCCGCCTCGTCGAACTGCGCGCTCGCCTCGAGCCACTGTTCCTCCGCCCGCGCCAGTGCGTCCGCCGCATTGGCGCGCGCCTTCGACAATTGCGCGGCCTGCTTGGGATCGCGGCTGAAGATGTCGGGCAGGGCGAGGGCGGTGTCGATCTTCGCGATGATCTCGCCGACGCGGGCGATCTCGGCTTCGGCTTCCGCGATGCGCTTCTTCAGCGAGCCGCGATTGTCCGACTTCGGGCGTTGTGGCTTCTCACTCGCGGCGCTGCGCTCGCGCGGCGCTTCGGCATTGCGCGCGGACAGCACCAGACGGCGGTACTCGTCGAGGTCGCCGTCGTAATTGGTCACGGTGCGGTCGGCGACGATCCAGAGCCGTTCGGCGCAGGCCTCGATCAGGTAGCGGTCATGCGAGACCATGATCACCGCGCCGGGAAATTCGTTGATCGCCTCGGCAAGCGCGGCACGGCTGTCGATGTCGAGATGGTTGGTCGGCTCGTCCAAAATGATCATGTTGGGGCCGAAGAAGGTCGCAAGGCCCAATAGCAGCCGCGCCTTCTCGCCGCCCGACAGTTTTCCGGCTTTGGTGTCGGCGGCCTTGCCGGAGAAACCGATCGCGCCGGCGCGGGCCCGCACCTTGGCTTCGGGCGCATCGCCCATCAGCTTGCGCACGTGATCGTAGGCGGAGGCGTCCTCGTTGAGCTCGTCGAGCTGGTGCTGGGCGAAATAGGCGATCGACAGCTTGTCCGCGCGGGTCACCTTGCCGGAGAACGATGCGAGGCGTCCGGCCAGCAGCTTGACCAGCGTCGACTTGCCGTTGCCGTTGGCGCCGAGTAGCGCGATGCGGTCGTCATTGTCGATGCGCAGGGTGACGCGGCTCAGCACAGGCGTTGCCGGATCGTAGCCGACCGAAGCGTTGTCGACGGCGATGATCGGCGGCGACAGGATCTTCTCCGGCGCCGGAAAGCTGATCTCGCGCACGTCCTCGGTGACCAGCGCGGTGATCGGCTTCAGCCGCTCCAGCATCTTGACGCGGGATTGCGCCTGGCGCGCCTTGGAGGCCTTGGCCTTGAAGCGATCGACGAAGGCCTGCAGCCGCGCGCGTTCGGCCTCCTGGCGCTTGACCTGCTTGGCATCGAGCAATTCGCGCGCGGCGCGCTGCTCCTCGAAGGAGGAATAGGTGCCCTTGTAGAGCGTGAGCTTGCCGCGCTCCAGATGCAGGATCTGGTCGACCGAGCTTTCCAGGAGGTCGCGATCATGGCTGATCACGATCACCGTGCGCGGATAATGCGCAAGGTGATCCTCAAGCCACAGCGTGCCTTCGAGATCGAGATAGTTGGTGGGCTCGTCGAGCAGCAACAGGTCGGGAGCTGCGAACAGCGTCGCGGCGAGCGCGACGCGCATGCGCCAGCCGCCGGAGAATTCGGCGCAGGGGCGGAGCTGATCGGCGGCGGAGAAGCCGAGGCCGGAGAGGATCGCGGCCGCACGGCTCGGCGCCGAATGCGCGTCGATGTCGACGAGGCGGGTCTGGATCTCGGCGATCCGGTGCGGATCGGTCGCGTGCTCGGCCTCGGCGAGCAACGCGTCGCGTTCGAGGTCGGCCTTGAGCACGACGGAGATCAGGCTTTCGGGGCCGTTCGGGGCCTCTTGCGCGAGACTGCCGACGCGCCAGCGCGGCGGCAGCGTCACCGAGCCGTGCTCGGCCGCAAGCTCGCCGCGGATCACCTTGAACAGCGTCGACTTGCCGGTGCCGTTGCGTCCGACCAGGCCAACGCGCGAGCCGGGCGTGATCTGCACGGAACTCTGGTCAATCAGAAGGCGTCCGGCGAGGCGGATGGAGAGATCGGTGATGGAGAGCATGCGGCCTTGTCACCGCAAGGCGCGTCGAACGCAACCCGTTTTTCCGTGGTTATCGCTTGCGCATGATCCTTTCGGAAAACCGCTTCCGGATCATGCGCCGGTCAGTGCGATTCGCGCTCGCGCTGCTTCAATTCGTTGAGCAGCTGCTCGAGGTGCGTCGGGAGGTGAGGATCGGGGCGCAGACTCTGCTGAAGCCGTTCGCCCACGGCATCGCAAATTGAGCGGCTGGTGCGCCGGTCGATCTGTACGCTGTCATTGGCAAAAGGCCCAGCCATCGCGAGGTTCCATGCTCTTAAAGTAAAGACACGGTACCAAGTCATTGCCCCCAAAATGGTTTCGCTGCTCGCGGGGAATGTCCGAAAGTCTCGTCAAAGTTGTATGAATCGCCCCATGTCCGCCCAAATAAGAGGCCCCGGCGGGCGGAACGCCGGGGCCTCTCCTGAAGGGGTGCCTTGGGGGCATAGGACCCCTTTTGTCAGGAAGGTGCTTTGGAAGGTGCTGTCGGGCTCAGTAGCAGCGGTTGATCAGCCGCCAGCGGGGTCCCCAGGGGGTCGGGACCAGCCGGCGCACATAGCAGCCGCCATAACCGTAGGAGACGGGGCCGCCGACATAGAAGCGCGGTCCGCCCCAGCCGTGGTGCCAGCCGCCTCCGTGCCAGCCTCCGCCGTGCCAGCCGCCATGCCAGTGAGCGGAGGCGGAGGTCGGCGCCAGCGCGGCACCGAGCGCGACCGCGGCAACGGCGGCAAGCGAAAGTTTCCTCAACATGGTGATCTCCTCAAAACTGCCGGCGCGGGCCTGTCGCGTCGATGGAAAGGCCGCCGAAACGGTCTGCCTCACAATCAGGCTTGGGTTTCGATGGGCCCGACCTTACGCCCGCGAAGCTGAACCGAACCCCGACGGGGATTTCAGGATCGGTTCATCTGGGTGAAATCGTTGTAATCAGCTGAAATCGCGGGTTACGACGCCTGCGGCGAAGCGCCCATGCGGCCGCCTCGGCGGTCGCTTGCCGTCCGGCAAAGGCGCCGATATAAGCCCCGCAACTCCCGAACCACCGCATTCCTTCCAAGGACAAGATTTATGGCCATCGAACGCACTTTCTCGATCATCAAGCCCGACGCGACCGAGCGTAACCTGACCGGCGCGGTCAACGCCGTGATCGAGAAGGCGGGCCTGCGCATCGTCGCGCAGAAGCGCATCCGCATGACCAAGGACCAGGCCGAGACCTTCTATGCCGTCCACAAGGCGCGGCCGTTCTTCGGCGAGCTCGTCGACTTCATGACCTCGGGTCCGGTCGTGGTGCAGGTGCTGGAAGGCGAGGGCGCGATCGCCAAGTACCGCGAGGTGATGGGTGCGACCGATCCGGCCAAGGCTGCCGAGGGCACCATCCGCAAGCTCTACGCCAAGTCGATCGGCGAGAATTCGGTGCACGGCTCGGATGCGCCGGAGACGGCTGTAATCGAGATCGCGCAGTTTTTCTCGGGCAACGAGATCGTCGGCTGATCCATCAGCCGATAAGTTAGGACGACGGGGCGAAAGGACGTATTGTGAACTGGCTCTGGCAGATCTTCGATCCCGCGACGATCGGGGCGTTCTTCACCCAGTTTCGCAACGAGATGGCTGAACCGACCTTCTGGATCGCGGTCGGCAAGATCATCTGGATCAACATCCTGCTCTCCGGCGACAACGCGCTGGTGATTGCGCTCGCCTGCCGCGGCCTCAAGCCGCGGCACCGGCTGTGGGGCATGATCTTCGGCGCGGGCGCCGCGGTGATACTGCGGATCATCTTCACCGGCATCGTCGCGAGCCTGATGGGGCTGCCCTACCTCAAGCTCGTCGGCGGTCTCGCGCTGATCGTGATCGCGGCAAAACTGCTGGTGCCCGAAAACGAGGACGAGGACGACGTCGAGTCCGCCTCGCATCTGTTGCAGGCGGTCCAGATCGTCGTGGTCGCCGACATCGTCATGAGCCTGGACAACGTCATTGCGGTGGCTGCTGCCGCCAATGGCAGCGTACCGCTGTTGATCCTCGGCCTCGCCATCAGCGTGCCGCTCATCGTCGCCGGTGCCGCGCTGATCATGGCGCTGCTCGCAAAGCTGCCGGTCCTGGTCTGGGCCGGCGCGGCGCTACTTGGCTGGATCGCGGGCGAGGTGATCGCGACCGATCCGGGCGTCGCACCGAAGCTGCACATGCTGTTCGACGGCCCGCTCGGCGCCTCGCTGGACAGCGTGCTCGGCGCACTTCGCATCCCGCCGCAGTTCGCACATGGCGGCGGAGGCGGCGAATATTTCTGCGCCGCGCTCGGCGTCGTTGTCGTGCTGGTCGTCGGCACCATCTGGCGCCGGCGCAGCCTGAGCGCGGCCGCGCTCGAATCCTCCGAGGGGCACGCCAAGGCATCGGCGAAGTGACTTCGACGCTCTGATCGGTCTTGGTCTTCTCTCCAGCGATGAGAGGCGAGCATGTCACTGATGTGCTCGCCGCGTTGGCCGCGGTACGCGAGCGATCACCGGCCATGGGCACAGCGCAAGAGCCGAAGTCTCCCATCATCGCATTCCTACAACCGCGCGCATTGTGTTCGCGGCAGGAAGCGCGCTGCGCGGTAATACGCAGCGCGCTTGGGCGTTGCGTGCGATGAGTCTTCCTTCGCAACCAACGCGCGATTTAGAGGTTGTCTTATTATAAACTATTGAAAATAAAGGGTGCTTTCGTTGACTCAACGATGGTCCCCACGGCACGTCGTTCCGACGTTCATGTTCATGAAATCGGAAGCTGGTGCGATGCCGTCGAGAGTGATTTGCCGTCCTGTTGCTGTTCTTGCTGCTAGCATCAAAGCCCTTCTGACGTGCTCCAGCCCGAGAGCCTTCGCGGTCTCCGTGGTCTCCATTGCCTTGTTCAGCGACGGCCTCCTGCACGGCACTGTTGCGCAAAGCGCTGTGCCGGAGACGGAGCGGGGCAGCACGTTGCCGGCGGTGACCGTCAGCGCAGATGCGCCGAAGCCGCTCGCACGTCCACGCTCCAATCCAGGCCGAAGGGCGGGCCGTAGCGCGCCTGCGAATGAGCGGGCCAAGTTGCAGGCGGAAGCAACCCCCACGGCTGCGAGGCCGGGCGCGCTTCCGCCGTCCTACGCAGGCGGGCAGGTCGCCCGCGGCGGCCAGGTCGGCTTGCTGGGCAACAAGGATTTCATGGATACGCCGTTCAACATCGCCAGCTACACGGCGAAGAAGATTGAAGATCAACAGGCCACCACGGTCGCCGACGTCGTCAGCAACGATCCTTCGGTGCGTTTCACTGGCCAGACCGGCGGCATTCTCGACTCCTTCTTCATCCGCGGCTTTCCGATCGGGGAGGGGAATGTCGGAGAAATTGCCTTCAACGGCGTCTATGGCGTTGCACCGAATTATCGGGTGTTCACCGATTACGTGGAGCGCATCGAAATCATCAAGGGCCCGACGGCGCTGCTTTACGGCATGGCGCCAAACAGCAGCGTCGGGGGCACCATCAACATCGTTCCAAAACGTGCTGGGGATGTCGATCTCACCCGGGTCACGACCGACTACGCGACAAATACCCAGCTCGGCACGCATCTCGACGTGAGCCGTCGGTTCGGCGAGAACCGCGAATTCGGTATTCGCGTCAATGGTAGTTATCACAATGGCGATACACCGTTGGACAACCAGACCCGGGAGGCGCATGTCGGCGCCGCAGCGTTCGACTATCGCGGCGAGAAGTTCAGAGCTTCGCTCGACTTCATCGATCAGGAGGAAAAGTTCGACGCGCCCACGAGGCCGTTTCTGGTCGCAACGGGCGTCGCCGTTCCGACCGCGCCGGTCGGGCGGCGCAATGTCACGCAGGCCTGGGAATGGGCCAAGGTTCACGACAACTCGCTGCTAGCGCGCGCCGAATACGATGTGACGGACTCCGTGACAGTGTTCGCCGACGGCGGTGGCGGCAGGACCCAGGTCGATCGTCTGTTTGGGACGCCGACGATCCTGAACGCGGCAGGCAACACGACTTCGACGCCGGGGCATTTCAAATTTGATATCGACAGGAACGTGGCCGACGCCGGTGTGCGTGCCCGGCTCGAAACAGCCGCGATCAGTCACGCCGTGACCTTCCAGGGCAGCTACTACACGGATCAGATCTCGCGCGGCTCCGTATCCGGGACGCCGGTGTTGTCCAACATCTATGCGCCGATCGCCCGTCCCGAGCAGCTCGTTCCGGCTCCCGCGACTGTACCGAAGCTGTCGGATACCGCGCTGACCGGCCTTGCGCTGGCCGACACCATGTCGGTTTTCCAGGAGCGCCTTCAGCTGACGGTCGGCGTCAGGCAACAGGGCGTCAAGTCCAACAACTACAACACCACCACGGGCGCCGTTACCTCCGCCTACGACCAGACGGCGCTCACGCCGATGGTCGGCGTGGTCGTCAAGCCCTGGAGCAACGTTTCGCTGTCCGCCAATTACATCGAAGGGCTCAGCAAGGGCGACGTCGCACCGACGACGGCGAGCAATCAAGGAGAGGTCCTGGCGCCGTACTTCAGCAAGCAGAAGGAAGCCGGCGTCAAGATCGATTTCGGGATGCTCGCGACCACGATCAGCCTGTTCGAGATCACCAAGCCGTCGGGACAGCTGGGGGCAGATAAGGTCTTCCGGGCTGACGCCGAACAGCGCAATCGCGGCGTGGAATTCACCGTGTTTGGAGAAGTGCAGCCGGGCATTCGCGTGCTTGGCGGCGTGACGTTGATCGACGCGGAGCTGACGAAGACGAGCACGCTAGCCAATCTCGGCAAGACGCCGATCGGCGTGCCTCAGGTGCAGGCCAATTTGTCCGCCGAATGGGACACGCCGTTTGCACCCGGACTGACGCTGGTCGCAAACACCATCTATACCGGGCACCAGTATCTGGATGGGGCAAACACGCAAGTTATTCCGGCCTGGACCAGGCTCGATCTAGGTGCGCGCTACAACACGCGCATCAATAACCGGCCGGTCACGCTCCGGGCCCTGGTCCAGAATGTATTCGATACCAACTACTGGGCTGGCGTGGCGAGCTTCTCCGCATTGGCGCAAGGCACGCCGCGAACTCTGCTATTGTCGATGTCGACGGATTTCTGAACCAGGTCGGCTTTGATGCGCGCAACGACGATGCGCGTTCCGAACGTCACCGAGGCCAGACGCGGAGCCACGATCAGGCGCAGACGACGGGTGCTCTGAATGGACGAAAGAATCAGGGCGCCGCGACAGGACGGCTCCGCGCCCGCCCGATCCCGAATGATGCCCGGGCGCGCGCGCCACACGCTGCTGTGGGCTCACCGATGGCTCGGATTGATCTTCGGCCTCGTCGTGGCGCTGATAGGCCTCACCGGAAGCTTCATTGTCTTCTACCGGGAGATCGATGTTGCCCTGAATCCTGCGCTCTATACTCCCGCAGGTCCGGAGCAAAAAGTCACTTTATCGGAAGTGATGCGCGCCGCCGCGGCGGCGGATCCAGCGCCGATTGCCACGATCCTGGCGCCGGATCGGACCTGGCCGGTCTGGATCGTGATACATACGCATGAAACTGCGCCTGGCCGCTACCCGAACCGTTGGACGACCATGGTCGATCCTTCGAACGGAAACGTGCTCGGGCGGCGTGACTACGTCAACGCGTTCGCCCTCAAGGTCTATCGTCTCCACTACACGCTGCTGCTCTATGAGTGGTGGGGCAAGGAGCTGGTCGGCGTGGCCGGGTTCGTGCTGCTCGGTTTGGCCATATCGGGCCTGGTCCTGTGGTGGCCGAGGCCGGGTCTTTTCTGGCGATCGGTCTCAGTGCGCAAGAACGTCTCGCTGCTTCGATTTGTTCTGGACGTTCATAGTGCGGCCGGCTTTTGGGCACTGTTCGTGCTCTTGGGGATCTCAATCACCGGAGTCGGCATCGTATTTCCCGACATGGTGCGTCCCATCGTTGGTCTTCTGTCGCAAACGACGCCTGATCGCTCGCCACGGGTCGAACTGCCGTCTCCGGCAGAGAGCCGTTGCTGCCAGCCGATGCGATCGCGCGAATAGCGCAGGCGGCCAAGCCCGGCGTTGCGATCGCTATGTTCAATCCGCCGACCGCAACGCGCAACACCTGGCGCGTGCAGTTTCGTCCCGACGGTGCTGATCCCGCCGTGCGGGCACGGGGGGCGATCTGGCTCGATCCATGGAGTGGCGCAGTGGTGCACGACCGCACTCCGCTCGCCATGTCGATGGGGGACCGCTATCTGGCCGAACAGCTCTGGATCCACAACGGCGCGGCGCTCGGACTCGCAGGACGTCTGCTGGTTTTCGCGGCCGGATTCGCGCCTCTCGCCCTGTTCGTCAGCGGCCTGATCATGTGGCTCAAAAGACGACCCGGGAGGATGAGGGTCACCGCCGCACGATCGAACCGGCGCGGTTGATCAGGCGGGCGAGCTGGCGGAAGCGGCTGCCGACGCGGTCGGCGACGAGATCGACGAGGCGGTGCTCGAACACCAGCATCAGCTTGCGGCTCCCGCTGCGGAAATGTGTGGCGGGCAGCACACCCGGCCGCGCCGCCGAGATCAGGTGCGCGACGCGGAACGCAGCGCCCAAGAGGCGTGCACGCTCGAGCTGCGCCGGCGTCAGCAGGCTCTGCATGGTGGCCGGCGGCTGGTTTTCCTCGCTCAGGCCCGCATAGCGGTAGAACACCGACAGGCCGATGAACGCGCGCTCGGTATGGGTGATCGCGCCGAAATTGCCGTTGACGACGAGGCTCAGCGTCTGCTCGCCACGATGATCAGGATGCACGCGCCAGCCGATGTCGGAGAGCAGACACGCGGTGTGGCGCAGGCGGCGATCCTCTTCGGTCTCGCGCAGCTTCACGACGCGCGCGAGGCGGTCGGTCCAGGCGATCAGCTCGCGGGCGTGCTTCGCCGAACGCGACAGCAGCTGGTTGAGCTCCTCTGCGGCGCAGATCAGCCCGTCCTTGTTGCGTTCGGAGTCCGGCAGCTTCTCGTGCAGCAGGCCCTCGCGCACGCCGAAGGTCGAGAACACGATGGTTTTCGGCTTCGCCACGCGGATGATGTGCTCGAGCACCAGTGCCGCATAGGTGAGGAACGGGCGGCGCGCATCAGCGACGATCTCGATGTCGGCCAGCATGTCGGCGGCCGCAAGCCGGCGCAGACGCCGCGAGAAGTCGAGCGCCTCGGCCGCCGGAATCGAATAGCCGTGCATCACTTGGAGTGGATAGCCGCTCTGGATGATGTGGATGCGCGCGAGCGCGCGCCAGGTACCGCCGACCGCGTAGAAGGTGCGGCCGCGGCCCGCGGCTAGCTGCGGCACCTCGTCGATCGCTTCGCGGACGATGCGGTCGGCGCGCTTGAGCGATTTGTGCGCGAGGTCCTGGAGCGCGAGCCCGCCGAGCGGCAGCGTCACGCCGCTGCGTACGCTGTTCCTGCGCACGTCGATCAGCTCGAGCGAGCCGCCGCCGAGATCGCCGACGATGCCGTCGGGATAATGGATGCCGGAGATCACGCCGAGGGCCGACAGCCGCGCTTCGCGCTGGCCCGACAGGATCTCGATCTTCACGGCGCAGATGCGCTCGGCCTTCGCGATGAAGTCGGGGCCGTTGGAAGCGTCGCGGCAGGCGGCGGTCGCAATCGCGAACACGCGCCCGACCTGCATCACGCGGCACAGCGCCCGAAAACGCTTGAGCGAGGTCAGGGCCTTGTCGACGGCGTCGGGCGCGAGCAGGCCCGTGCTCTGCACCTCGCGCCCGAGGCCGCACAGCGTCTTCTCGTTGAAGATCGGAATGAGGCTGCGCGCGAGCGCCTCGTAGACGACGAGACGGACCGAGTTGGAACCGATATCGATGACCGCGACGCTGGAGCCGCGCTTGCGCGGCCGCTTCACGTCGAAAATCCGGGATCAGGATGGATGACGTTCATTACGGCGCGTGAGACGGCGCGGCGAGGATTCCTTGAGCGACTTTCCACGGCCAGACAGACTCGGATTTGTCATGAAGTAGTTGTGGACGTTGAAAGGCTCCTCGCCCTTCGCGGCCTTCATACGCGTTGAGGACCCGTCCGGCAACAATTGCCAGCTCTGCTCATTATCCTTCAGATTCGCGACCATGATCTGTTCGAGAACCTGCTGATGCACCGTGGGATTTTGCAGCGGACACAGCACCTCGACGCGGCGGTCGAGGTTGCGCGGCATCATGTCGGCCGAGGAGATATACACAGCCGCTTTCGCGCTCGGCAGGCCCTGGCCCATGCCGAAGCAGTAGATTCGGCCGTGTTCCAGGAAGCGTCCGATAATCGACTTGACGCGGATGTTCTCCGACAGGCCGGGAATTCCGGGCCTGAGGCAGCAGATGCCGCGCACCACCAGCTCGACCTGGACGCCGGCCTGCGAGGCCTCGTAGAGCGCGTCGATGATGTCGGGGTCGACAAGCGCGTTCATCTTCATCCAGACCGCGCCGTGCCGCCCGTGCCGTGCATGCGCGGTCTCGCCCTGGATGTGCTCGATGATGCGCTTGCGCAAGGTCAATGGCGACACCGCCATCTTCTCAAGATCGCTCGGCGCGGCATAGCCGGTGATGAAATTGAACACGCGCGCCGCGTCGCGGCCGATGGTCGGATCCGAGGTGAAGTAGGAGAGGTCGGTGTAGATGCGCGCGGTCACCGAGTGATAGTTGCCGGTGCCGGTATGGACGTAGGTCGTGAGGCTGCCGCCCTCGCGGCGCACCACCATCGAGAGCTTTGCATGCGTCTTCAGTTCGAGGAAGCCGTAGACGACCTGCACGCCGGCGCGCTCGAGGTCGCGCGCCCAGCGGATGTTGGCCTCTTCGTCGAAGCGCGCCTTCAGCTCGATCAGCGCGGTCACCGACTTGCCGGCCTCAGCGGCTTCGGCGAGCGCGCGCACGATCGGCGAGTTGTTGGAGGTGCGGTATAGCGTCTGCTTGATCGCGACCACATCTGGGTCGCGCGCGGCCTGCTGCAGGAACTGCACCACCACGTCGAAGGATTCATAGGGATGATGGACGACGAGGTCCTTCTGCCGGATCGCCGCGAAGACGTCGCCGGCATGCTCGCGCACCCTCTCGGGATGGCGCGGCACGTAGGGGGTGAATTCGAGGTCGGGACGGTCGATGCGGGTGAGCTGCGAAAGCTCGTTCATGGCGAGCACGCCATCGACCAGGAACACCTCGTCGTCGGCGGCCGACAGCGCGTGCTGGACGAAGCTCCGCAATTCCTCGGGCATCTTGGCGTCGATCTCGAGCCGGATCACCGAGCCGCGGCGGCGACGCTTCAGCGCGGTCTCGAACAGGCGGACCAGGTCTTCCGCCTCTTCCTCGATTTCAAGCTCGGAGTCGCGGATGATTCGGAAGGCGCCCTGGCCGCGCAGATTGTATCCGGGGAAGAGGCGGTTGATGAACAGGGCGGTCGCCTGTTCCAGCGAAATCAGCCGGACGGCCCTGCCTTCGGCTGGTAGGCGGATGAAGCGGTCGATCTTGCCGGGCATGCGGATCAGCGCGTTCATCTGCTTGCCGTCGGCGGCGCGCGTGAGCTGGAGCGCGATGGTGAAGCCGAGGCTCGGGATGAACGGGAAAGGGTGGGCCGGATCGATTGCGAGCGGCGTCAGCAGCGGGAACACGTTGTTGAGGAAGTAGTCCTCGATCCAGCTCCGCTCCGCCTTGGTGACGTCCTTGCCCTCAACCAGCACGATGCCGACATCGGCGAGCGTGCCGCGCAGGTCGCGCCAGATCGCCTGCTGGTCGGAGGCAAGCTCGGACACGGTGCGGTTGATCAGCGCGAGCTGCTCCGACGGCGTGAGGCCATCGGGGGCGCGCTCGGCAATGCCCTCGCGCACCTGGGCCTTGATGCCGGCCACGCGGACCATGAAGAACTCGTCGAGGTTATTCGCTGAAATCGACAGGAATCGTACCCGCTCCAGCATGGGGTGGCTGGGATTGACCGATTCCTCCAGGACGCGGCGATTGAAATGCAGCCAGGACAGCTCGCGGTTGATGAAACGCTCGGGGCTGGAAGCAATCGCCGGCAGGCCCTCGGTTTCCGGGGGTTTTTCTTTGATTTCAACGGCTTGCGCAGAGTCCATGAGAAGTCGATCCATCCAGTTCACCCCAATTTGCGACTTACGCGCAAAACCGGCGGGAGCATGTGTTAGAGCGATGACGTTTCGATGACATTGATGTTCCGCCGCTCCGCCGCGTCAAGCGGCCTCGGAGGCGGGCGGGGGCCGGTCAGGCGTCCCGAAGCAGCTCGGCGGCCAGCGCCCGGGTGACGGGGCGCCCAAGCCGCAGGGCCTCGCTGTCGAGCAATTCCACAGCCCGCCGGGCGGCGGCCGGGGACCGCTCCAGGCGAGTGGCGAGGTAGCTGACCACGCTCTCATCCACCGTGAGTTGACGGTCGGCGCAGAATTTGACGATCAGGCCACGGAAAAGCTGGTCGTCGGGCGGCAGCAGCGCGACCGCCGGCACGGCGCGCAGGCGCGAGCGCAGGTCGCGAAGCTCGATCTCGAGCGATGCCGGGACCTCGCGCCCGGTGAAGAGGACGTAGGCGCCATCCTCACGGGCGAGGTTCATCAGGTGGAAGAGCGCGCGCTCGTCAAATTCTTTCGCCTTGAGGTCCTCGACCACTAGCGCCCCGGTGGCGAGCGCGCCCGGGACCGCTGCAGCGGTCAGGGCGTTGGCCGTGGTCGAGCGGGCGCCAGCCTCCTCGGCCCAGATCGCGGCGAGATGGCTCTTGCCGCTGCCTTCGGGGCCGGCCAGCCACATGATCCGGTTCGGCCATTCTGGCCAGGCGTCGATCAGGCCGAGGCCGGCCGCGTTGGCGGGGCCCTCGAGGAAATTGTCCCGGCTGAGGCTTTCCGCATGCGGAAGCGAAAACGCCAATTGTCGGGGATGAACGCGGCCTGCCACGCTTGCCTTGCTCCATGCCGGCGCGCCGGCCTCGTTGGAAAAGATTCGACTTGATCGAGCGGGAGTTGGCCTTTTACGGGGCCGCATCCCAACTCATTTGGCCTCGATCGTGCTCATGTGCCGCAGCCACTCGACGAGATAGAGCGACACCGAGGAGAGCGTGAAAACCGTGACGAGGCCCATCAGGATCATATCATAGGGTTGCGGCTTGAAGCCGAAGGCAAGTGCGGCCAGCACCAAGGCCGCGAACGCCACTTGGGCCACAGTGTTGAGCTTGGACACCTTCGAGGGCTTCATCTCGACCGGCCGGTCGAACAGCCAGGATACGATCACGGCGGCGACGATCATGATGTCGCGCGAGACCACGAGGATGACAATCCAGCGCGGAATCGCCCCCCAGATGCCGAGCGCCATGTAGATCGAGACCAGCAGCGCCTTGTCGGCGAGCGGATCGAGCAGGGCGCCGAGCTCACTCGTCATATTGAAGCGCTTGGCCAGGAAGCCGTCGACGGCGTCGCTGATACCGGCGATCAGGAAGACCGCGAACGCCACCTCCATTTGGCTCGACACGATGGCCCAGACGATGATCGGGACCAGCATGATGCGGCCCAGGGTAATGATGTTCGGAATACTCACGCGGCGCTTCCCGGCACCCGGATTGACCTCAGATCCGGCCCCCTCGGAGGCTGAACCGGTTGATATCTACATAGTATAGGGCGGGGCGCCATGCGAGCCATTGCGCGTCCCCGGAATTCGACGTAACCAGCCGCAAACCCACTGGAAATCGGGCATGACCGACCGCAAAAACGGCCTCACTTACGCCGATTCAGGCGTCGATATCGACGCCGGCAACCGCCTCGTCGACCTGATCAAGCCGATGGTGCGCGCCACCGCACGGCCCGGCGCCGACGCCGAGATCGGCGGTTTCGGCGGCCTGTTCGACCTCAAGGCGGCCGGTTTCAAGGACCCCGTTCTGGTTGCCGCGACCGACGGCGTCGGCACCAAGGTCAAGATCGCGATCGAGACCGGCCTGCATGGCGGCATCGGCATCGACCTCGTCGCCATGAGCGTCAACGACCTCGTGGTCCAGGGCGCCGAGCCACTGTTCTTCCTGGACTATTTCGCCTGCGGCAAGCTCGATCCGGAGGCCACCGCCGCGATCGTCGCTGGCGTTGCGGAGGGCTGCCGCGAATCCGGCTGCGCCCTGATCGGCGGCGAAACGGCCGAGATGCCCGGCCTCTACAAGGACGGCGATTATGATCTCGGCGGCTTTGCCGTCGGCGCCGCCGAGCGCGGCACGCTGCTGCCGCGCAAGGACATCGCGGCAGGCGACGCCGTGATCGGGCTCGCCTCGTCGGGCGTGCATTCCAACGGCTTCTCGCTGGTGCGCAAGATCGTGGAACAATCCGGTCTCGGCTTCGAGGCGCAGGCGCCGTTCGCGCCGGTGATGACGCTGGGCGGCGCGCTGCTGACGCCGACGCGGCTCTACGTCAAATCCTGCCTGCGTGCGATCCGCGAGACTGGCGCGGTGAAGGGACTAGCCCACATCACCGGCGGCGGTTTCACCGACAACATTCCGCGCGTGCTGCCGAAGCACCTGGGCGTCGGCATCGACCTTGCACAGCTGCCGGTGCTGCCAGTGTTCAAATGGCTGGCCGCGCAGGCCGGCATCGCCGAGCTTGAAATGCTGCGCACCTTCAACTGCGGCATCGGTATGATCGCGATCGTCGAGCCTGACCAGGTCGACAAGGTGGTCAAGGTCTTCACCGATGCCGGCGAGACCGTGGCGCAGCTCGGCACCGTGATCCCGGCCGAAGGCGAGCACCGCGTCGTCTATAACGGCCACCTCGACCTGGCGCTGTGATGAAGCGCCGCGTCGCCATCCTGATCTCCGGCCGCGGCTCCAACATGGCTGCGCTGATCAAGGCAGCGGCTGCCGCGGATTTTCCGGCAGAGATTTCGCTGGTCATCTCGAACAAGGCCGATGCACTGGGGCTCGAACGGGCCAGGGCGAGCGGCGTGACAACCGAGGTGATCGAGAGCAAGCCGTTCGGCAAGGACCGCGCAGGTTTCGAGAAGGTGCTGCAGGCCGCGCTGGACCGGCACGGCATCGAGCTGATTTGTCTGGGCGGCTTCATGCGCCTGTTCACGGCGGAGTTCACCAAGGCCTGGTACGGACGGATGCTCAACATCCATCCGTCGCTGCTGCCGTGCTTCCCCGGCCTCGATCCGCATGGCCAGGCCTTGCGTGCCGGCGTCAAGCTGTCCGGTGCGACGGTGCACTTCGTGATCCCGGAGACCGATGCCGGCCCGATCGTGATGCAGGGCGCGGTTCCCGTCAGCGACAACGATACGTCGGACACGCTCTCGGAGCGCATCCTCGAAGTCGAGCACCGCATCTATCCCGAGGCGCTGCGGCTGCTCGCGGCCGACAAGGTCCGGATCGAGGGCGAGGTGTGCAAGACGGCGGGCAGCGGACCGTCGGAGAATTTTTTGGTTTCGCCGGTGGTGAGCTGAAGCGACGTCGCTTTTCGACTTCCAAAACAAAATCCCCCGGCAGAGCCGGGGGCAACGTCATGATCTCTCGCGCGTAGCTTTGAGAGAAATCAGGAGACCTTGAGGTTCTCCGCGGATGATTTGCCGCGGTTCTCCACGAGGTCGTATTCAACCACCTGATTCTCGTTGAGGGTCGAGAGTCCGGCGCGCTCGACGGCGGAGATGTGGACGAACACGTCCTTGTCGCCGCCGTTCGGCTTGATGAACCCATAGCCCTTGGTCGGGTTGAACCATTTGACGGTGCCCTTTTGCGGCATCGCTAGTCTCCTCCACTAGATAGAAAAAAGACGCGGCCGCTTTTTCGCGTGCCACGCCACAAACGGGCTTCCGGAAGTCTGTTCGAGTCTTGAGTCTCAATGTCGCGAAACGCACAGCCGAGCGGCCAATTCCGATTGTGGCCAATATTGCAACATGAAAAGCGCGCGTTAGCAAGCAGAGTGCGAATTTCAAGATCGCACCGGACACGCCCGAGTGCAATTTTCGACCTGTGGCCGGGGAACCACAATCAGGAGCAATCCCCCTCGTCGGGAGGTGTCAGCTGGTTGACCCTCCGTAGCAGTTCGGCACAAATCACCTCATGCGTGCGCCGCTCGTGTTGCATTTTTGCGCGCCGCCATTTGCTTTGGGATTTGTCGTCATGCGCTGCACCGCGCAGCCACCAGGGACACGGCAGACGATCGGGCTGAACCGCATCCGCCGCGTCGCGGCAGCGGTCGCCACGACCTTTGCCCTTATGACGTTTGCACTCATCGTGACGGTGTCGGCGGCGACGGCCGTCCTCGCGCAAAGTCCGACGCCGACGCCCACGCCCACGCCGACCCCGACACCCACGCCGTCGCCGACCCCGGTTCCGATGCCGACCTCGACCAATTACGACCAGTCGGCCGGCAACAGCACGCTCAATCTCGGCTCAGGTTTCCTAGAGCGCCTCGGCAACCAGGCATCGAGCGGCATCAACCGGGCATCCCGCACCAATCCCGGCGGCGGCGGCGCATCGGCGAGCACCGAAGATCCGCGCTACCGCACCTGGTTCGAGGGTTACGGCATCTCCGTCCGCACCGATGCGCAGGGAGACTTCCTCGGCGACAAGCGCAAGACCTTTGGCGGTGTCGCCGGTATCGGCGCGCGGCTCGCACCGGGTGTCAATATCGGCTTTTCGGTCGACCAGAGCCACACCGACATCGACGTGCCGCTGGCGCTCCAGTCGGCGACACTCGACCTGACCCAGGTCGGCATCAACGGCTCCATCGACAAGGGGCCCTGGACCTGGGCCTTTGCGGTGGTGCACGGTTTCGGCAAGGTCCGTTCCAGCCGCGACACCGGCTTCGGCGTTGCGAACGCGGGCTATCGCGCCGCGGTCGACGGTGCGCTGACCGAGATCAGCTATTACTGGACCAAGGACCAGATGCGCATCGTGCCCAAGGGCGCGCTCGAATATGTGCGCGCTACCAGCGCGGCGTTCCAGGAGGCCGGCGGCCTCGATCCGCTCAACGTCGGCGCGACGGCGCTGTCGCGCGCGCGCGTCATGATCGGGGCCGAGATCGGCCGCTACTTCATCATCGACCAGAAAATCCTCGACCTGTCCGCCTACGGCAAGTTCGTCGACAATTTCCACCAGGACCTCGGATCGATCCAAGTCAGCCTGGGGACCCAGAGCATCGACGTCCCCGGCATCGGCGAGAGCCGCTACGGCATGGATGCCGGCGCCTCGGCCTCGCTCAGCCTGACCAGCGTCGCGCGCCTCTACGTCAATTACGACGGCAAGTTCCGCAACGAGCTCACCTCGCACCAGGGCACGGTCGGCTTCGAATACAAATGGTGAGCTGAAACTTACGCCGGCGTTGCCGCGGCATAGCCCGTCAGTCCAAAACCCTCGCGCGCGGCCGTCATCATCGGCACCAGCGCGTTCGGATGGATGAACTCGTCGCGGAAGCAGGGATAGGTCTTGGGATCGAAGATCTTCTTCAGCCAGTCGACCACGATCTTGTGCCGCTCGGAGGTGCGGAACTCCTTGTGATAGGTGAGCCAGAGATCGGCGTGGTGGCTGACGCCGAGATCGACGGCAACGAGCGGCGCACCGAGCGCGATCGACACCGTCGGCAGGAAGCCGATGCCGGCGCCGCGCTCGACGGCATAGAGCACGCCGACCGAGGAGTTGGTTTTGATCCCGACGACGCCTTCCAGCGACTTCAGCCCGAGCACGCGGGCATAGGCGCCGTCATCGACCTGCGGCGCGCTCTGCTTGATGATGCGGTGGTTCTTGAGGTCGGCGAGCGTTGCCGGCACGCCGTAGAGGTCCTCGTACTCCTTGGAGACGAATGGATAGATGTGCAGCCGGCCCAGCTTGGCGACGATCAGATCCGGATTGGTCGGTGGCTCGAGCTGGATCGCGATGTCGGATTCAAGCCGCGCGACGTCGGCCTGCTCCATCGCGCAGCGCAGATCGACGGTGATCCTTCGATAGGTCTTCTGGAAATCGATCAGCCGCGGCAGGATCCAGAAATTGCCGGGCCCCTCCGTCACCGCGACGCGCACGGTGCCCGCGGTGTCGTTCGACGAACGCGAGGCGCGACGGAAGACGTTGAAGGCGTGACGCTCCATATGCGCGACGTCGGCGATCATCGCGGTGCCTTCGTCGCTGAGCGTGAGTCCGCTCTGGTCGCGCAGGAACAGCTTGCAGCCGATGCTCTCTTCGAGCCGGTCGATCCGGCGCATCAAGGTGGTGGAGGTGAGGCCGAGCTCTTCGGCCGCGTTGCGAAAACTTTTATATTTTGCGCATGCTAAAAACAGCTTCAAATCGTCCCAGGACGCACCCAGGACTTCTTCACGGTGCTGCATCATCGCAGCACCCCGGTGCAATAACTGCTGCATACTCTTGGTCCCCAACCGCTAAGCTCGTCCTCATAGCGGGGTACGAAAGCCGTAAACGATAGAGGGGCGATCTCGGTATGGAAAGAGGCTCGTTTGCCGCAAGGCATGATTTCGACGCGCTGCCGCTGAGCCCGGACGTGGACGTCCGTTGCGCGCAATTTTCCGAAATTGCCGCGCTTTCGGAAATGGCGCATCGCCTGGTGCCGGGTGTGCAGATCGGTTCAGCAGAGCTTGCAAGATATTTCACCTTCGATCCTCAGAGCATCCTGACTTTCAGCCGGAAGGGCCGTCTGCTCGGCGGCATGGCCTTCCTGTTCCTCAATGATCGCGGGCACGATGCGCTGCTGCTCGACGAGATCTGCCTCACCGCGCCCGAGACGCGCTATCTCGCGTCCGCGAAAGACGACGTCGCGGCCATCTACATCTGGGCGATCGCGACGACGGGGCGCGGTATCGCCGGTCTCGGCAAGGCCGCGGCTCATCTGCGACAGCTAAGGTTTCGCGGTGCCGATTGCTATGCGCAGCCATCAACCGTGGCCGGACGCGACATCATGAAGGCGACCGGCTTTGTGCCTGTCCCAAGCTTCCAACCCGACCTCTGGTGCTACGAGCGCCCCTGGCATCGCCAGCCGATGCGCATGCCGGGTGCGATCATCCAAGCAAGGAGTTTTGCAGATGCACGGTACTAGAATTCCTCTCGCCAAGCCCGACTCCCGCGCCATCACCATCCGCCTTGCGCGCGATCCCAGCGATCTGATGTTGGTCACCGCGATCCGCTCTGCGGTCTATCTCGCCGAGCAGGATTGTCCGTTCGAGGAGGAGTTCGACGGCAACGACATGGTCGCCGCGCATTTCATCGGCTTCGTCGGCAACGAGCCCGCGGGCTGCCTGCGGGTGCGCTTCTTCGGCGATTTCGCCAAGGTGGAGCGGCTTGCGGTGCGTCACCAGTACCGGCGCTCGCGCGTCTCGTTCAAGCTGGTGCAGGCAAGCGTCGACTATGTGAAGCGCAAGGGCTTCCGCAAGATCTATGGCCAGGCGCAGGACCGGCTGGTCGATTTCTGGGCCCATTTCGGTGCCAAGCCGCTCGGCCACAACCGCAAGATCACCTTCTCGGATTTCTCCTACACGGAGATGCTGCTGGAGATCGAGCCGGGGCCGGACGCCATCACGCTGGACAGCGATCCCTATGTGATCATCCGGCCCGAAGGCGATTGGGACCGGCCGGGCGTACTCGACGCCTCGGCGGGGCGGGCGGTGACCTCGCCGCTGCGGGATCTCGCGCTCGCCGACCGTTGAAACAGGTGCAGCTGCGCGCAAGACAATGCCGGTTTCCATCCACGATGATCCGCCGATCCTGATCTGCGCGGACCTCCAGGTCGAATATCTGACCCCTGGGCGCCGCCATGTCATCCTCGACGGCGATGCCGCCACCGAGCGCTGCCTGGAACTGCTGACGCTGTGGCGCAGCAATCTCTGGCCGGTGATGCATTTGAAGCGCATCGCGCAGGCGGCCTGGTTCAATCCGGCATCCAGGCTGACCGATTGGATCGCGGAGGCGAAGCCGCGTCCGGGAGAAATGACGTTCGAGCATCCGCTGCCGTCGGCCTACAGCTCGTCGCGGTTTGTGGACTACATGTCCAATATCCACAATGTGCGCTGCGTGCTGGCCGGGTTTTCCCTGGACGAGACCATCCTGGCCACCGCCGTGGACGGGTTTCACCGCAGCCATCGCTACGAGGTGGTCGCTGACGCCGTGGCCTGCCGGCAGCCGGGCACGGGTGATGCCGCCGCCTACAAGCGAGCAGTAGTGAATGTCATCGGGAATTTTGCTACGATCCATTCCAGCGCCGAACTGATCAGAACCAGCGGCGCCGTTGCGGTGTAGGCGGCCGCGATCGGCGGGTGGGGGTCGAGACATTGTCACGGGGAGAACAGCTCAAGGAGCTGGCAAGCGATTTGTCGCGTGCCGTCGAGACGGCGCGCCGCGTCGGCTTGCCCACGACGGTCTATCTGCTCTCGATGGCGCTCGTTGAGGTGAGGGAGGCCGCCGCCGCTGACGATGGGGATGACGACGACGCGGCCTGAGAGCCGTCCCATCCCGATATGCGGCTTTGTGCAATGCTGCTGAGCGCTTGCTGCCGACGAATTGGCGTTGCAAGCTTTGTCCCATCGCAATAGCCAAGTGGCTTGATCATCAAGTGACGCTGGCTGTGCCGGCGACGTCACGACTTTAGGGATCCCTGCAAATGACCATGCTGCCGAATTCGCCAGAGGCCCGGGATGTGGCCTATCAGCTCCATCCCTACACCAACGCGCGCACCCATCAGCAGGCCGGTCCCCTCGTGATCGAGCGCGGTGAGGGTCCCTACGTGTTCGATGCTGCGGGCAAGCGCTATTTCGAGGCGATGGCAGGCCTGTGGAGCGTCGGGCTCGGCTTCAACGAGAAGCGTCTCGTCGACGCCGCACACAAGCAGATGCAGGCGCTGCCGTTCTATCACACGTTCTCGGCCAAATCGCACGGGCCCTCGATCGACCTCGCCGAGAAGCTGGTCGCACTCGCGCCGGTGCCGATGAGCAAAGTGTTCTTCACCAATTCCGGCTCGGAAGCGAACGATACGGTCCTGAAGCTGATCGCCTATCGTTCCAACGCGCTCGGCCAGCCCCAGCGCAAGAAGGTGATCAGCCGCCTGCGCGCCTATCACGGCGTCACCATCGCCTCGGCCAGCCTCACGGGCCTGCCGAACAATCACCGCTCGTTCGACCTGCCGCTGCCGAACATCCTGCACACGGGCTCGCCGCATTTCTACAAGGACGGCGCGCCGGGCGAGAGCGAGGAGGCGTTCGCGACGCGCCGGGCCGAGGAGCTCGACGCGCTGATCCAGAAGGAGGGCCCGGATACGATCGCGGCCTTCTTCGGCGAGCCGGTGATGGGGGCGGGCGGCGTCATCGTTCCGCCGGCGACCTATTGGGACAAGATCCAGAAGGTCTTGAAGAAGTACGACATCCTGCTGGTCGCCGACGAGGTGATCTGCGGCTTCGGCCGCACCGGTAAGATGTTCGGCTGCGAGACCTATGGCATCAAGCCGGACGCGATGGTGGTCTCCAAGCAGATCACTTCGAGCTATTTTCCGCTGTCGGCGATCATGCTGAACGACCGCATGTTCGAGCCGATCGCGGACGAGAGCAACAAGATCGGCGTGCTCGGCCACGGCTTCACCGCGGGCGGACATCCCGTCGGCTCGGCGATTGCGCTGGAGAATTTGAAGATCATCGAGGAGCGCGGCCTGGTCGCGCATGCCGCTGAACTGGGGAGCTATATGCAAGGCAAGCTGCGCGAACTCGCCAGCCATCCGCTGGTCGGCGAGGTCCGCGGCGTCGGCATGATAGCCGCTCTCGAGCTCGTGCTCGACAAGGGGCGCAAGACGGCAGCCGCTACGCCCGGCGCCGTCGGCGGCATCGCCAGCCGCATGCTGCAGGAGCGCGGCGTGATCTCCCGCAACATGCTCGATGCCATCGCCATCTGCCCGCCGCTGATCGCCACCAAGGCCCAGATCGACGAGCTGGTCGCGGCGATCTCGGGTGTGCTGGAGGACATGAAGGGGGAAGTGGCGAAGCTGACGCCGGGGTAGGATCGAGTCTGTCAGTGTGGCCGAAGCAGCCAGCCACATCCACCGGTGTCGTCCTGGCGAAAGCCAGGACCCATACCGCGTGATCTATCGATCGGGGTTCGTAGAAGTACCGAATGGCGAATCTTCGCCAAACTCCTCCCAGGGGTAATGGGTCCTGGCTTTCGCCAGGACGACATTGGGGAGGCACTTGGGCCGCCTACGCCCGCTGCACCCCGACCACGCGTCCCTTCTCGATCGCCAGCGCCAGCTCGCCGCGCTTGAGCTTCAGCGCGGCATCGCCGAACAGCTCGCGGCGCCAGCCGCGCAGGGCCGGCACGTCGGCCTCGTCACTGGCTGCAATCTCCTCGAGATGGTCGACGGTGGCGATCACCTTGCTGGCGACCGCATGGCGCTCCGCGGTCATGCGCAGCAGCACCTTCAACAGCTCGACGATGGCGGCGCCATTGGAGTTGTTGCGCGGCTTCTCCAGCTTCGGCAGCGTCGAGAAATCCCGCGCCAGCCCGCGCTCGACCGCGGCGACGATGTCTGCGCCCCATTTGGATTTCTCAAATCCCTTCGGCACCGAGCGCAGATGGGCGAGCTTCTCCAGTGTGGTCGGCGCATGCGTTGCGATGTCGCTGATGGCTTCATCGCGCAGCACGCGGCCGCGCGGCACGTCACGGCTCTGCGCCTCCTGCTCGCGCCAGGCCGCGACCTCCATCAGCACCGCGAGATCCTTCGGCTTGCGCACCCGGGTCTTCAGCCGCTCCCAGGCGCGCTCGGGGTGGAAGTCGTAGGTTCTGGGCGAGGTCAAGACCTCCATCTCGATGGAGACCCATTCGCTGCGGCGGCGCTTCTTCAGGTCGGCGTCCAGTGCTGCGAACACGTCGCGCAAGTGGGTGACGTCTGATACCGCGTAGTGCATCTGCTCCTTTGTCAGCGGCCGGCGCGACCAGTCGGTGAAGCGGTGGGTCTTGTCCGGGCGGTGACCGGTGACTTTCTCGACCAACTGGTCATAGGCGATGCTATCGCCATAGCCGAGCACCATGGCCGCGACCTGAGTGTCGAACACCGGATGCGGGATGATGCCCGCCTGGTGCCAGATGATCTCGATGTCCTGGCGGGCGGCGTGGAAGACCTTCAGCACGCCTTCGTTGCCCATCAGCTCGAAGAACGGTTTGAGGTCGATGCCCTCGGCCAGGGCGTCGATGACGACGGCTTCCTCGGCGCTGGCCATCTGCACCACGCACAACAGCGGGTAATAGGTGGTTTCGCGCAGGAACTCGGTATCGACGGTTATGACGGGGTGCTTGGCCAGCCGGCTGCAGGCAGCCGCGAGGTCAGCAGTGGTGGTAATCAAATCCATGAACGGCCCATGACGAGATCATCAGCCGTTCTGCCGAAAGTGCAGTGATGTCAAGGGGCTCGATGCGAATTCAAGCCTTGCATTTGGGTTGAAATCGCATTTTTCCGACAAAAATCCTATTCGTAGCGGACCCGCTGCGAAGATTTCCGGGCGCAGGGCAGCGCCACCACGAGCACGCACATGGCGACCAGAGCCAGTCCCAGGAACTCGAAAACCAACAGATCCACGGCGAAATCTCCAGAAACATTGGTAGATTTGTCGGGGGTGCGTTGAGGGTCTGTTAATTCCAATGGTTACCGGCGGTGCGGGCAGCCGGATGGTGGACGGCAGGTTAACGGGCAGGGGCCGTCCCAACGAATTCGGCGCCCCGCATGAGACGGAGCGCCGATGTTCGTTTGCCGTGGCAGCAGGCCTCACGGCAGTTTCAGCGACGTCTCCGCGTTGTACGGCTTGAGCGTCTCGTCGGCGGCCTTCTGGGCGGCGGCGAGGGCTTCCTTCGGCTGCTTCTTGCCGTTGAGGACCAGCATCACCTCGTCCTCGAGGTTCTTGCGCACTGGGACGGTCTTGTAGGTCGCGAACCAGGGCTTTGCGACGTCGAGCTGCTCGACGGCGGTCTTGGCGTCCGGGTTCTTGTTCAGGAAGTCGACCATGTCAGGCGTCTTGTAGGCGGCCATGTTGGGCGCGAAATAGCCGGTGGCGCGGCTCCACCAGGCGCTCTTCTCGGGTGAGGTCATCCACTTGATCAGGGTCCAGGCGGCCTTCTGCTTGTCGGCTTCGAGGCCGGCCGGAATGATCAGCGAGGCGCCGCCGATCGGCACCGCGTTGCGGACGTTGCGCGGGATGAAGGCGACCTTGTAGTTGAATTTGGCGTTGTCGCGCACATAGGTGAGCGAGCCCGTGGACAGCATCATCATCGCGGCGTTGCCGGAGATGAAGGAGGTGCTGACGGCGGGGCCAGGGGTGGCGCCGGGCGGATGCACCTTGTGCTTGGCGATGAGGTCGTTCCACCAGGAGAGCGCGCCGAGCATCGAGGGCGTGTCGTAATAGACCTCGCCGCCGAACTCCTCGTTGTAGTAGCGCCCGCCATTGGACATGGTGAGCGTTTCCATCATCCAGCCGCAATAGTCGTAGGCGCAGGGGATCGCAATGCCCCATTGGGTGACCTTGTCGCCCTCGCGCTTGGTGAGCTTCTTGGCCCAGTCGGTGAGCTCGGCCCAGGTCTGCGGCGGCTTGCTCGGATCAAGGCCCGCTTCCTTGGCCTTGTCGGCGTTGATGTAGAGCAGCGGCGTCGAATTGTGGAAGGGCACGCCATAGACCGAGCGGTTGATCACCGCGTTGCCCTGCAGCGCCGGGAAGAACTGGCCTAAGAACTTTTCCTTGGTGGTGCCGTCGGCGGCGATCAGAGAATCCAGATTGGTGAGCTCGTTCTCGATCTGCATGTCGAGCAGGAAGTTGGCCGACATGATCACGGCTGACGGCGGCTTGCCGGCCTTGATCGCGGCGCGCGTCTTGATCAGCGTGTCGTCATAGGAGCCGGTGTAGACGGCGGTTGCCTTGACCTCGGGATGGGTCTCGTTGAACTCCTTGATCAAGGTCCCCATGTCGCGGGCGAGCTTGCCGTCGACGGGAACGGGGAAGAACAAATCGATCTCGGTCGGGCCTTCGCCGGCGAGAGCCGGAAAGGCGAGGGCGCCGGCCATCGTGCCTGCAATGGCAAGGCCGAGCATGAGCCTGCGGGAGAATAGCATCGGAAAATCTCCTATTTGATGCCTGAGGTGACGAAAGAGCTGATGAAGCGCTTCTGGAAGATCAGGAAGGTGACGAGCAGCGGTGCGATAACCATCAGCGTGCCCGCGGCGATGGTGCCCCAAGCCTGCGTGCCCTCGGCCGTCTTGGTGAAGACGGAGAGCCCGACCGTGAGCGGCCGCTTGTCCGGCGAGTTGATCACCATCAGCGGCCACAGGAAGTCATTCCAATGGCTGGTCACGGAGATGATGGCGAAGGCCGAAAAGCTCGGCAGCGACAGCGGCACGTAGATGTGGCGGATGCGCTGAAACAGACCCGCGCCGTCGATCAGCGCGGCGTCCTCCAGCTCGGTCGGAATGGCCTCGAACGCTTGCCGCATCAGGAACGTGCCGAAGGCCGAGGCAAAGAACGGCATCATCACGCCGGTAAGCGTGTCGTAGAGGCCGAGCTGCGCGATCAGGCTCAAATTGGGCACGATCAGCAGCACCGGCACCAGCATCAGCTGCATCAGGAACAGGTAGAAGATCAGGGTCTTGCCGGCGAAGGCGAGCCGCGCAAAGGCAAAGCCCGCCAGTGTGATCGTGACGAACTGCACCAGCAGAATGCCGGTGCAGATGATGGTGGTATTGAGGGTGTAGCGCGGGAAGTCGCCGATCTCCCAGGCCTCCCTGATGTTGTCGAGCGTCGGCTTCAGGCTCGGCATCAGCTCGGCCATGAGATTGATGCCGTCGGAAGCCGGGCGCAGGGTCGCCACGCCCATCCAGAGGAACGGGATCAGCCAGACCAGCGCGAGCAGCACGGTCAGCACGAAGCCGAGCTTTGGCGTGATCTCGCGGCGGGTGGCGAGCGGAGCATCCCTAAACAGACGGTCGATCACATTCATGGCCCGCCCTCGCGGTTCGCCAGCGTGCGGAATGAAAGCGCGGTGAGGCCCATCAACGCGGCCAGCGTCAGCAGCGTCGCCGCCGAGGCCTTGCCGACGTCGTAATGCTCGACCGCCTGCTGGTAGATGTAGAACAGTACGAGATTGGTCGAGTTGGACGGGCCACCCTGGGTCAGGACGAAGACGTGGTCGACTTGCGTCACCGCATTGAGCGTGGCGATCACGGTGACGAACAGGAAGGTGGGCTTGAGCTCCGGCAGGATGATGTAGCGCAGGCGCTGGAACGGACCGGCGCCATCGAGATGGGCGGCCTCCATGACGTCTTCCGGCACCGCCTGCAGGCCGGCGAGGAAGAACAGCATGTAGTAGCCGGCATTCTTCCAGATCGTGATCACCATGATCGCTGACAGCGCGATGTCAGGGTCACCCAGCCAGTTCGGCAGCACCGGAAGCAGCCGGCCGATGTAATAGTCGAGCAGGCCGACATTGGGCAGGAAGATGAACAGGAACAGCGCGGATGCCGCGACCATCGGGATCAGCACCGGCAGGAACAGCGCCGCGCGCAGCGCGCTGGTCACCGCGCTGGTGCGCGCGAGCGCGAGCGCAAACAACAGGGCCAAGCCGATGCTCGGGATCGCTGTGCCGACAGCATAGATCAGATTGTTAACGACCGCGCCGGTGAAGGCGGGGTCGGCAAGCACCGCGCTGATATTGTCGAAGCCGACGAAGCGGACGGGCGCTTTCGGCGTCGTGCGCTGATAGAGCGCATCGATGAACACGCGCCCCATCGCGCCATACGTGAACAGCGCGAGGAAGATCAGCGAGGGCAGCAGCAGCAGATAGGCCGGTAGCGATGCCTTGAAGCCGGCGGCGAAGCGCTTCAGGACGTGCAGGCGCGGTGCCGCCGAGGTCGCGACCGGGAGAGCCGCGGGTTCGGCGAGGCTCATCTCACCGCGCCGCAAACTTGAGCGCATAGTCGCGGCCGTCCATTCCCGCAGGCGGGTCGAAGGGGAAGCGCAGACTGGTGTCGAGGAAGTCGTGGCTGTGCACGACCAGGTTCTCATCGTCGATCAGCACCACGCCATAGGCCGGCGGTTCGTGGCTCGCCAGATGCGGCGCATTGGCATTGAGCTCGAACCAGACCTGGTGGTTGGTGCCGCGCAGCGTCGAGAACGGGATTTTGCCGTAGCTGCCGAAGATCGGCCGGTGCACATGGCCGAAGAAGAGGTGGCGGATGCGGCTGCGATAGGGCGCGATCACCTCGGCGAATTCCCCGCGCTGCTTCAGCGCGATCTCGTCCATCGCGAGCACGCCGACCGGGAAGGGCGGATGATGCATGAATACGACGAAGGGCATATCAGCGGGCGCTGCGGCCAGCGTGCTTTCGAGCCAGCCGAGGCGCTTGTCGCACATCTCGCCGGCGTGGCTGGTCTCGTCCAGCGTGTCGAGGAAGACGAACAGGCCGTGCTCGGTGGTGCGCGTCCCCTGCACGAAGCCGTTCTGATCGCGCGGCGCGGACCGAAGACCGTCGAGGCAGGCCACGCGCTTATCGTGATTGCCGACCATGGCGATGTAAGGCATCTTCAGCGCGGCCATCGCATCTGCGAAATTGGCGTAGGAGTCAGGCTCGCCCCAATGGGTGAGGTCGCCCGTGACGACCGCGAAGGCCGCATCGGACTGATGCTTGTTGATGTCGGCGATGGCGGCATCGAGGCGGGCGCGCGGGTCGAGGCCATAGAGCTTCAGCCCGGGATTGGCGAGATGCGTGTCGGTGAGGTGGATGAATTTGAAGGGCATGGCGCGCGTGTCAGGTCTCTGGGAGGACGGTCGCCTCCGGCAAGACGGCCCGCCAGCCGGTTAGAGTGAGAGTGTTTCAGTTTGATGACAGTGGTTGCCGACGCGGCAAATTGTTGGGCAGAACGGCGAGTGCGGTCAACGGGGTCGTCTCGCGTTGCGGCATCGAGCCTATCGCAGTGCGCAGAGTCGGACGAGCGCAGGCAAATCCATCAGCATCGCGAGTGCAGGGATGGTTGAGGCGCCGAGGAAGATGGTTGGGTTGCGCTCTACCCGTCCAACGGCATTTCTCACGTCCCACAAAACGTCTGCAGCACCCGCTGATCCGGGAGCGGCGGATCGGCGTAAGCCGCATAGTCCGGCTGGTCCTCGTACGGCTTGGCCAGCACCTTCACCAATTCCTCGAACGGAGCATAGTCGTCGTCGTTGACGGCGGCCTGGATCACGGCTTCGACGCGATGGTTGCGCGGGATGAAGACCGGATTGACGGCGTGCATGGCGGCTTGCCGTTCGGCGGCGCTCTGCGACTCCAGGGCGATGCGCTCGCGCCAGCGCTTGGCCCAGTCGTCGAAAACCGAGGGATCCATGAATTGCGCGCGGACGTCGGAGGCGCCGGCTTCATCCCCCGCGGCCTCACCGAGCTTGCGGAAGGTGAGGGTGAAGTCGGCCTGGTTCTTGGCCATGGCATCGAGCAGGTCCTGGATCAGGGCGTCGTCGCCGTCGCGCTCCGTGAACAGGCCGACCTTCTTGCGCAGGCCGGCCTGATAGGCCGCACTGAAGGTCTCGGCGAAGGCGCCGAGAATGTCCTGGGCTTCGGCGACCGCCTTCTCCTGGTCGTCGGAGAACAGCGGCAGCAGGCATTCGGCGAGCCGGGTTAGATTCCACAGGCCGATGCGCGGCTGGTTGGCATAGGCATAGCGGCCCATCTCATCGATCGAGGAGAACACCTGCGCGGGGTTATAGGCATCCATGAAGGCGCAGGGGCCGTAATCGATGGTCTCGCCGGAGATGGACGTGTTGTCGGTGTTCATCACGCCATGAATGAAGCCGACCAGCAGCCAGCGAGCGACGAGATCGGCCTGGCGCGCGACGACGCTCGCGAGCAGGGCGTGATAGGGCCGCTCGTCATGCAGCAGCTCGGGATAATGGCGGGTAATGACATGGTCGGCGAGCCGGCGGATCGCCTCGGTGTCGCGGCGGACGGCAAAGAACTGGAAGGTGCCGACGCGGATATGGCTGGAGGCGATGCGCGTCAGCACCGCGCCGGGCAGCGCGGTCTCGCGGATGACGTGCTCGCCGGTGACGACGGCGGCGAGCGAGCGCGTGGTCGGGATGCCCAGCGCGAACATCGCTTCGCTGACGATGTATTCGCGCAGGACCGGCCCGAGCGCGGCGCGGCCGTCGCCGCGGCGGGAGAACGGGGTGGGGCCGCTTCCCTTGAGCTGGATGTCGCGGCGGACGCCGTCTTTATCGATGACCTCGCCGAGCAGGATGGCGCGGCCGTCGCCAAGCTGGGGCACGAAATGCCCGAACTGGTGGCCGGCATAGGCCATGGCGATGGGATCGGCGCCGACGGGAACCGCCTTGCCGGCCAGGATTTCGGCGCCTTCCGGGGTCTCCAGCGCATCCGGATCGAGTCCGAGCTGGACCGCCAGCGGCCGGTTCAGCTTGATCAGCCGGGGCGCCGCCACAGGGGTCGGCGCGACGCGGGCGAAGAAGCTGTCCGGCAGCGCCGAATAGGAGTTCTGGAAGGGGAAATGGACCGTCATGGCCTCAAGATAGGGCTGGAACGCCTGATGGCAAAGGCTCGGCCCCTGAAAATGGGCGGTTCTGGCCCAAAACAGCGCGTTCCCTTGGTTGCCGCCTAGGGTCTCGTCGGGTAAACCCTGCCGCAACTTCGGACCGGCCGTTACAGGCCGTCCGATTCGCTTCCTCCGACATTGATTTTGGGACGACCATGCATCGCTACCGGTCACATACATGCGGCGCGCTCCGTGAGAGCAACATCGGCGAGACGGTCCGCCTCTCGGGCTGGGTCCATCGCGTTCGCGACCATGGCGGCGTGCTGTTCATCGACCTGCGCGACCATTACGGCCTGACCCAGTGCGTGGTCGACCCGGACTCGCCGGCATTCTCGCTGGCCGAGAAGCTGCGCTCGGAATTCGTGGTGCGGATGGACGGCAAGGCCCGCCGCCGCCCCGAAGGCACCGACAATGATGATCTGCCGACCGGCAAGGTCGAGGTCTACATCAGCGAGATCGAGGTGCTGGGCCCGGCCGGCGACCTGCCGCTGCCGGTGTTCGGCGACCAGGAATATCCCGAGGACATCCGCTTGAAGTACCGCTTCCTCGATCTGCGCCGCGAGAAGCTGCATCAGAACATCATGACCCGCATCGAAATCATCAAGTCGATGCGCAGACGCATGGAGGGGCAGGGCTTCTTCGAGTTCAACACCCCGATCCTGACCGCGTCCTCGCCGGAAGGCGCGCGCGACTTCCTGGTGCCCTCGCGCATCCATCCCGGCAAATTCTACGCACTGCCGCAGGCGCCGCAGCAGTACAAGCAGCTCTTGATGATGAGCGGCTTTGATCGCTACTTCCAGATCGCGCCCTGCTTCCGCGACGAGGACCCGCGCGCCGACCGTCTGCCCGGCGAGTTCTATCAGCTCGACGTCGAGATGAGCTTTGTCACGCAGGACGACGTCTTCGCGGCGATGGAGCCTGTTATCACCGGCGTGTTCGAGGAGTTCGCCAGAGGCAAGCCGGTGACGAAGGGCTGGCGGCGGATTCCCTTCGCCGAGGCACTGCGCAAATACGGCAGCGACAAGCCGGACCTGCGCAATCCCATCGAGATGCAGGACGTCTCCGAGCATTTCCGCGGCTCCGGTTTCAAGGTGTTCGCGCGCATGCTCGAAGATCCCAAGAACCAGGTCTGGGCGATCCCGGCGCCGGGCGGCGGCAGCCGCGCCTTTTGCGACCGCATGAACTCGTGGGCGCAAGGAGAGGGCCAGCCCGGCCTCGGCTACATCATGTGGCGTGAGGGCGGCGAGGGTGCAGGTCCGCTCGCGAACAACATCGGGGCCGAGCGCACCGCCGCGATCCGCGCGCAGCTCGGCGTGAAGGAGGGCGATGCCGCCTTCTTCGTCGCCGGCGATCCCGACAAGTTCTGGAAGTTCTCCGGTTTGGCCCGCAATAAGGTCGGCGAGGAGTTGAACCTCACCGACAAGGAGCGGTTCGAGCTCGCCTGGGTCGTCGACTTCCCGATGTACGAGTACAATGAGGACGACAAGAAGGTCGATTTCTCGCACAACCCGTTCTCGATGCCGCAGGGCGGCCTGGAAGCGCTGAAGGGCCAGGATCCGCTGACCATCAAGGCGTTCCAGTACGACATCACCTGCAACGGCTACGAGATTGCCTCGGGCGGCATCCGCAACCACGTGCCGGAAGCGATGGTGAAGGCGTTCGAGATTGCCGGCTATGGCGAGCAGGAAGTGGTCGACCGCTTCGGCGGCATGTACCGCGCCTTCCAGTACGGCGCGCCGCCGCATGGCGGCATGGCCGCGGGTGTTGACCGCATCGTGATGCTCCTGTGCGGCACCACGAATTTGCGCGAGATCTCGCTGTTCCCGATGAACCAGCAGGCCATGGACCTCCTGATGGGCGCGCCGTCGGAAGCCACCACCAAGCAGCTCCGCGAGCTGCACGTGCGGGTGAACCTGCCGCAGAAGTGAGTGGCTCGCCTCTCCCCGCCCTTGTCCCGCCGAAGCTTCAGCGAAGGCGAATGCGGGGAGAGGCTGTCTCCACATCGTCATTGCGAGCGCAGCGAAGCAATCCAGAGTCGATCGCGGAAAGATTCTGGATTGCTTCGTCGCAAGAGCTCCTCGCAATGACGAGGAGGAGGGATCTGCGCTTCTCTCCTACAGCCCTGTCGACGCCTCGATCCTGAACTGCGCCAGCGCGACGATCGGCTCGTGGTTCAGGGCATCCATGAGTTGAACCACCGGCACCTTGCCGAGCGGCGTCAGCTTCAGGGAAAGCGTCTGCCCGGATGTCTCGACGAAGCCGGCGAGCGCATCGACGGCCATTCTAACGTCGGCATTGGACGCCGCGATCTTCCCGCCCTGCGCCCTGATCATCTCGACGATGGCGCTGCGCGCGGCGTCGCGGCTGACATCCTGCATGCGCGAGAACTGCGCCACGACGAGATCGACGACGCCGCCGTCGCGCAGGGAGAGCTCGATCGCGCCGGTCTCGATCTGGCCGGCCTGGCTCATGGCCTGCACCGGATCGGCGGTGAACATCGTGCGCGGCACGTTGGCGAGCGCGAGGCGGGCCTGTGCCCTGGCGAGATTGCCAAGATCGATGGTGGCGGGCGCGAGCGCAAACGCACCTGATGACTCCGTCCAGGCAGCGCCGAGATCGAGGTTGATCGCGAGCTTGTCGACGCCCGCCATCACCAGCGGCCGCTGCGCCGGGTTGGCGGGATCGGTGGGGGTGACCATTTTCACGACCAGGCTGGCCTTGCTCGGGATCGATCCGACCAGCTGGCCCCAGTTCAGGCTGACCGTGTCGATGGTGACGAACTGCCGCGTGTTCTTGTAGGGCGCCACCACGCCCTTGATCTCGGCGCCTTCGAGCACGCGGAACAGGCCCAGCAACTGATCGGGCGAGGGCGCCTGCCCATGACCGCTGAGGCCTGCCGCCCAGCGCATCAGGTTTGCCGCGCTGAACGATTTCAGCGCGAATCGCTCCATCTTGAACTGCCCCCGTGGGGACGGCGTATCGATGCCTTCGACCGCGAACTCGCCCTCGCGGTATCTGACGGCGTTGATCCTGGCCGTCCCTTGCGGCGTGCCCATCGAGGTCTTGCCAACGTCGATCTTGCCGATGCGAAGGCCCTCATAGAACCCGGCGAGCTTCCCCATCATCTCGCGCGATTGCGCTTGTGTCGGCAGGACCGACCGGTCCGTCGGCATGAGCGCAACGATCTCGGCCGGCCGGAATTTTGACGGCTGCACCGCGATGTCCTCGAAGGTGATCCCGTCGATGTCGATCCGCATGCCCTGGGTTGATTTGAGCACATAGGGGCCGGCCGACATCTGCCGGTAGACGCGATGATAGCTGTCGTCGCCGGCCTTCTGCGGATCCAGTGCCGCGGCGATCGCGGTCGCGTCGAAATCGTTGACGATGATGTTGGAGAGATCGCCGGTCAGCTTGTCCTGCTTGCCCGGCTGCGGCACATCGATGGTGAAGACGGCCCGGTCCGCCTTCATGGCATCGATCTTGCCGTGCTTGAGATGCTGGATCGCCAGCCGCGAATAGGCGACCTCGCCGCTGCCGGCAGCGCTGCCGCTCGCATCGAAGCTCATCGTCAGCGTCGGAGCCGTGACTGACGATGCAGTGACGCTTGCGTATTGATCGAGCACATAGCGGTAGATGTCGATCAGGGAGTCGCCCGTCGGCACATTCCCGGCGTGCAGAGGGCCGGCATAGTCACGCAGGGTAAGTTGCGGGATCTTGTAGGACGCCTTCAGCTTCGTGGGGCCGACTTGGTTCAGTGCGACTTCGAAACCCGTGACGTCGATGCTGTCGGCCGAGAACCTGACATCGTCGATCAGGCGGACGCCCGTGCCCTTGATGCCGGCGATCTTGATCTGCGCCTGCTCGCCGGGAGCGATCGCGATGTCCTCGATCGTCACCATGCGAGTGGGCAGATCGAAATCAATCTTGCCATGGCTCGCCTTGCCGCCGCTCGAACGGATCCTTTCGAACGCGGCCTCGACCTCGGCGGTGGCGCGATGCTTGGCGTAGAGGTTGAAGCCGAACCATCCGCCCGCTCCGAGCACGGCTGCCACGATCAGGCCGATCAGGATTCGCTTCATTCCCTTGCTCCAGTTGCTCGTTTTGCACCGTGCAACCTGGCATATTCGCGAAACGCTATGCGGTCCAGGGAAAGCTATGGTTTTCAAGTATTTGACCACGCGTCTTGTTGATGGGGTCGCAATCGGATGTTGCCACCGGGGCGCCTGCCGTGCTTCATCCCGTTTCCATGGCCCGGAAATACCCGTCCGCGCGGGCGGCCGCTCCGGATCAGGCATTTTGAGGCCGGTAACGCGAGGCGAGACACCGCATGTCGTCCTATTCTGATGATCTCCACCAGGCGGCGCTCGCCTATCACCGTCTGCCGCGGCCCGGAAAGCTGGAGATCCAGGCAAGCAAGCCGCTTGCCAACCAGCGCGACCTCGCGCTGGCCTATTCGCCGGGCGTCGCGGCCGCCTGCACCGAGATCGCCAAGAATCCCGCCGAGGCCGCCTCGCTCACCACCCGCGCCAATCTGGTCGCCGTGGTGTCGAACGGCACCGCCGTGCTCGGCCTCGGCAATATCGGCCCGCTGGCCTCCAAGCCGGTGATGGAGGGCAAGGCGGTCCTGTTCAAGAAATTCGCCGGCATCGACGTGTTCGACATCGAGATCGCCGCCGACACCATCGACCGCGTGGTCGAAACCGTGGCGGCGCTCGAGCCGACCTTTGGCGGCATCAACCTGGAAGACATCCGCGGACCGGAGTGCTTCGAGATCGAGGCGCGCTTGAAGGAGCGCATGAAAATCCCGGTCTTCCACGACGACCAGCACGGCACCGCCATCATCGTCGCCGCCGCCATCACCAACGGCCTCAGGCTCAACGGCAAGAAACTGTCCGAGGTCAAGATCGTGGCGTCGGGGGCAGGGGCCGCGGCACTTGCGACGCTGAACCTGCTGGTGTCGATGGGCGCGCAGCGCAAGAACATCTGGGTTTGCGACATCGACGGCCTCGTGCACGAGGGCCGCAACACCTCCATGGACCGCTGGAAGGCGGTCTATGCGCAGAAGACCGACAAGCGCACGCTCGCCGACGCCATCGGCGACGCCGACATCTTCATCGGCCTGTCCGCGCCCGGCGTGCTCAAGCCTGAGATGGCCAAGGTGATGGCCGACAAGCCGCTGATCATGGCGCTCGCCAATCCCATACCGGAGATCATGCCGGAGGATGCGCGCAAGGTGCGCCCCGACGCCATGATCTGCACCGGCCGCTCCGACTTTCCGAACCAGGTCAACAACGTCCTGTGCTTCCCCTTCATCTTCCGTGGCGCGCTCGACGTCGGCGCCAGCGCTATCAACGAGGAGATGAAGCATGCCGCCGTCGAGGCGATCGCGCAGCTCGCGCGCGAGGCGCCGTCGGATGCAGTCTCCCAAGGCAGCCTCGACACCGGTGAGGCGGGTGGCTTCGGGCCCGGCTCGTTGATCCCGAGTCCGTTCGATCCTCGCCTGATCCTGCGCATCGCGCCGGCCGTAGCCAAGGCGGCGATGGAATCCGGCGTCGCGACGCGCCCCATTACCAATTTCGACGAGTATCGCGCGCTGCTCGAGCGCTTCGCCTTCCGCTCCGGCCTCGTCATGAAGCCGATGTTCGCCAAGGCCAAGACCCAGCCGGTGCGCGTGATCTACGCCGAAGGCGAGGACGAGCGCGTGCTGCGCGCCACGCAGGTGGTGCTGGAGGAGAAGCTGGCGACGCCGATCCTGGTCGGCCGTCCCTCGGTGGTCGAGGCGCGCATCAAGCGCTTCGGCCTCTCGATCAAGGCGGGCAAGGATTTCGACCTCGTCAATCCCGAGGACGATCCACGCTACCGTTCCTATGTGCAGACCTATGTTGAGGTCGCCGGCCGCCGCGGCGCGACGCCCGATGCGGCGCGCACGGTGGTGCGCACCAACAACACGGTCATCGCGGCGCTTGCCGTGGTGCGCGGGGAGGCCGATGCCATGCTGTGCGGCGTCGAGGGGCGGTATATGAGCCATCTGCGCCATGTCCGCGAGATCATCGGCTTCTCAGCCGGTATCAGCGATTACGCTGCGTTAGCCCTGCTGATCACCAGCAAGGGCGCCTTTTTCATCGCGGACACGCAGGTGCGGCCCAATCCGAGCGCGGAAGAGCTCGCCGAGATCGCGTCGCTCGCGGCAGTCCATGTGCAGCGCTTCAACATCAAGCCGAAGATCGCCTTCGTCTCGCATTCGGATTTCGGCAGCTACGACACGGACTCCTCGCGCAAGATGCGCCGGGCCACCCAGCTCCTGAAGGAAAGGCATCCGGAGATCGAGGCCGACGGCGAGATGCAGGGCGACACCGCACTCTCAGCTGCTGCGCGGAAAATGGTGCTGCCGCACTCCAAGCTGGAGGGCGAGGCCAACATCCTGATCATGCCGACCCTCGACACCGCCAACGTCGCCTATCAGATGATCAAGTCGCTGGCGGACGCGCTCCCCGTCGGCCCCATCCTGGTCGGCCCGGCGCGCCCGGCGCACATCCTGACCCCCTCGGTGACCGCGCGCGGCATCCTCAACATGACGGCTGTTGCAGTCGTGGAGGCGCAGGAACGGGCAGCGCGGCAGCAGCCGACGTTGTTTACCTGAGGCGCGATCTCTTCGCCTCTCCCCGCTTGCGGGGAGAGGCCGGATCGCATCGACAGATGCGATCCGGGTGAGGGGGACTCTCCGCGAGTCCAACTCTCACCGTCCCCGCAGAGGCTTCCCCTCACCCCAACCCTCTCCCCGCAAGCGGGGCGAGGGAGCAGACCTCCGGCGCATCCGCGCTTCAATCTTTTCAAAACGGTTTGCGATTTCCCCGTTTGTAAACCGTCGCACGACTCTTCATAATCGCCCGGCACTCGCGTCAAGACGCCGATTTCAAAAAGCCTGAGCCAAGAGGCCGATCATGCCAGCGTTCGTGACTTTCGGGCGAATTCTGTTCGCCGTGCTGTTCATCTACACGGGCGCGACCAAGCTCTTTGCCGTCCAGGCGACCGCCGACTTCATCGCCACCAAACTCGTGGTGCCCGACGTCGTCGCACCTTACGCCAAGCAGCTCGAGACGGCGACTGCCATGACCACGCCGCAACTCTTGGCGATCGCCGTCGGCGGGCTCGAGATCATCGCCGGACTGATGATCGCTCTGAATTTCGGCGCACGATTCTTCGCGATGCTGCTGATCATCTACGTCGCGGTCGCGACCGTGCTGTTCGATGACTTCTGGAACCAGGCGCCGCCCGACAACGCCAAGATGGTGGTCGACGCGCTGAAGAACCTGTCGATCATCGGCGCGCTGTGCATGATCATCGGCTACGGCCGCACCACACGTCCGGCCGAAGCGGCCTACGGGGACGTGTAGCGTCTACGTCCTGCGCCACGGGGTCACAGTGACCTCATGCGCCGCGTCGAGCAGGTACGGCGGCGCCCCTGGCTTCATCCCGTGCGAGGCGAGCACCTCATGCGGGGTCCGCCTGGGCACGCCGACAAAACAGCCTTCGCCGCCGGGCAGTCGCACGTGCGGCGCCTCCGACAGCCAGAACGTGTCGTAGCGGTCCATGAACATGTCGAACACCACGGGGCCGCCGATGACGGCGACCATGCCGGAGGCGACGTCGGCAAAGGCGCAAGCCTCTTCGAAGCGCGCGTGATCCGGATTCCACAGTGTCGCGTTCGGCATTTCAGGGTCGACGGTCAACGCCTTGATCTTGCGGGTCAGGATCAGCCGCTTGCGCTTTGGCGAATTCGGCTGGTGCTCGTGCGAGTTGCGGCCGTGCACGATCAGCGCGGCGCGATCGAGCGCCTGCTCGAAGAACAGCTTGTCGCCGTCGAACTTCAGACTGTCCGGCATGACGTGCGCTGCGTCGGCGAGCATGCCGTCCGCCGAGACGATGACGTAGCCTTCGAACCGGAAAGACAATTGCCTTCTATTCGGAAACGGTCGTCACAACGGAATTGACCGGGCGCTGGCTCACCGTCGGCAGCTTGATGTCCTTGAGCAGCTCCTGGTCGTATTCGGGCAGTGTCGACGCCGGGAATTTTGCGCGCATCGCCACCACCTTGTAGCCGCCGGCCTTCAGGCGCTTGAGCAATTCGGGCAGGGCTTCGGCGGTGTGCTTCTGAAAGTCGTGCATCAGGATGATGCCCTTGCCCTTGGTCTCGAGCTTCTTCATCACGGTCTCGATCACCTTCTCCGGCTTGGAGGCCTTGAAGTCGAAGGAGTCGATGTCGCAGGAGAAGATCCCGATGTTGCGGTTGCCGAGATAGGTGACCATCTCCGGCGGATGCTGAAGCGCCGGGAAGCGGAAGAACGGCGACGGCGAGATGCCGCCGAGCGCCCATTTCACGGCGCTGAAGCCCTTCTCGATCTCATCCTTGCGCTGCGCTTCCGTGAGCTTCTTGTTGTTGAGGTTGGCGTGCGACCAGGTGTGCGCGCCGATCGTATGACCGGCCGCATAGACCTGCTTCAGGATCTCCGGCTCGTAGGTCGCGTGCTTGCCGATGGAGAAGAAGATGCCGGTGGTGCACTCGTCGGCGAGCGCCTTCAGCACTGCAGGTGTGTTCTTGGGCCAGGGGCCATCGTCGAAGGTCAGCACCACTTCGTGGTCGCGCAGGAAGTCGAGCTCCTTGAAATGCTCGAAGCCGAAGCCGGGGCCGCCGGTGGTGTCGATCTCGACGGTGCGGGCGACGCCGAGCGCGCCCGGCGTGTTGCAGGCTGCGCGCGCCGGCTGCGGCGCCTGTTTCGGTGGCGGCGGGTTGACGAAGCCCGCTGGTGCGGCAGCCACTGCGGGAGCGGCCGCCGGCGCAGTCGCTGGCGCTGAAGCGGCCGGTGTCGCTGCTGGTGCGGCTTGTGTGCTTGCTGCGGGTTTTGCCGCGGTCTGCGACCATGCCGCACCCGTCATGGCCAAAGACATCGCGCTTGCTAAAATCAGTCCTGCCGCCACGCGCATGGTGTTGTCCTCGAGATTGATCCCGTTGTTCCGCCGCGGCTTTTCGCCTGCGACAAAAACCGTCCTGCCCCAAACGATCCTAGCCTAGATGGTGGGCCCTCGCCATTGCAACGGCTGTTTGGTGCCCTGCCACAATTGTGCCCAACCGGATGGGCGCAACTCGCATCAACTATCGGCCAGCGCCTTGGCAACGGCCGTTTTGACCCGCGTATCGGTCGGCGCCACCGCGGACGGAAAGACCTCGGCGATGTAGCCGTCACGGCCGATCAGATATTTGTGGAAGTTCCACTTCGGAACCTCCCTCGGCCGCGCGTCGGCAGCCCATTTGTAGAATGGATGCGCCTTCGCGCCGACCACCACGGCCTTGGCCGTCACCGGGAAGGTAACGCCGTATTGGTGGTGCGCCGTGTCGGAGATTTCGCTGGCGCCGCCGGGCTCCTGGCCACCGAAATCGTTGGAGGGCACGCCGATCACGGTGAGCCCGCGCTCGCGAAACTCGCCCCAGAGTTCTTGCAGGCCGGCATATTGCGGGGTGTAGCCACAGAGCGAGGCGGTGTTCACCACCAGCAGCGGTTTGCCCGTGAACGCGGCAAGGCGGATGTCGTCGCCGGACAATGCGGGGAAGGAGAAGGCATAGGCCGAGATCCGGCTCATGCCACCATTTGCGAAGGCGCGTGTTGCCGGCGCGATCGCGCCTGCAACCGTTGCGATGAGCATGGTCCTGCGGTTCATCATGACGGCGTCCCCCCGAAATGAGCCGGGGCGCATGTTACTCCGCCGGCACGACCGAGCCGCTCAACACCGCGTTATCGGTCGCGGTGCGGAGCGCTAGTACAAGCGGACGATGAAATCGGTGCCTTCGCCGGTCTCGCCCTGGTTGATGCCCTGGTCGGAGACGATGATCGAGCCACCCGATGTCAGCATCTCGTTGATCTTCGCCATGGTGTCGGCGGGGATTGCGATGCGGTCGAGGGCATCAGCGGGGCTGTCCGGCGTGACCACCGGCTTTGCGGCAACTGGGATCACGACAGCGCCACGGCGGCGTGACACGCGCCCTTCGTCATCGCGCGCAGCTGCGCGGATGGAGACAGGCAGCGACACCACCGACCAATGCAGCGCATTGGAGTCGGTCTTGTCGACTTCGGCTGTGAAGACATGCGTACCGAGCGGCCGGTCGCTCGCGGCGATCGTGACGGGCACCTCGAACAGCGGCGCAAAGTTCTGCCGCACGTAGAGCTTGGAATCCTTGCGGCTGATGAAGACGGCGATCTGGCCGGCCCGCCTCGGCGTGTCCGGCTTCGCCGCCGGCGCGGGATCGGCAACGCCGGTCTCGTCCTTCTTCACGTCGGGCGAGGTGGCGAGTGCCGGCGTCGTGGCGTCAGGCTTCTTCGCGGTTTCGGCAGCTTCAGTCTTGGCAGCGTCGAGCTTGTCGTCGGTCGCCGTCGAGGCCTTGGGCGCTTTCGCGGCCTCAATGGGCTTCGCGTCCGTGTTCTCCGGCTTGGCGGTTTCTTCGGATGGCGGCTTGGCCGCGTCAGATGCCTCGGCGGTCTTGGTCTTGATCTTGTCGGCTGGCGCTGCCGCTTCCTCGCGGGCGGGCGCATTGCCGGTGGTCACATCCGACATCACGGTGTGGCCGACCGAGGCGCGCAGCTCGAACAGGCTGTCTGCACTGGCGGTCTTCGTCTCGACCGGCTTGGCTTCAGTGACGTTGGTTTGCGCTGCGCCCTTGTCGGCCTTGTCGCCCACATTGATCTGCGGTGCGAGGCTGGCGGCGGGCTGAGGCGGCACGCGCACCGCAGCAAGCAGAGGATGCGAGAAGCTTTGCGGCGACATCTGGCCGGGCGCGACGATGACGCGCGCGCCCATCCTGGTCCAGTTCCACATCTTCACCGCGAACGCCATCGGCATGCGGATGCAGCCATGCGAGGCCGGATAGCCCGGCAGCACGCCGGCATGCATGGCGACACCGGACCAGGTGATCCGCTGCATGTACGGCATCGGGGCGCCGCTATAGATGTTGGAATGGTGGAATTTGTGCTTCTGGATGACGCTGAACACGCCCATCGGCGTCGAATGGCCCTTCATGCCTGTCGACACCGGGGATTCCGCGAACACGCCCTTGCTGTCGTAGACCGTCACCTTCTGGCGGTCGATCGAGACGACAATGACGAGCGGTCCTTGCGGCTTGGTGCCGGCTTCCTTCTCGGCGACGATCTCCTTCTTGCCCGCCGTGCCGCGCTTCTGCGGCTTCTGGCGCGGTATTTCGGGATACCGATCCTGCCGGGCGTAATAGGAGCCGTCGGAATAATCCGTCCAATAATAAAACGCTGCGTCAGCCTGGCTTGCCGTCCCGATCGCACCCGCCGCCGTCAAAATGGCGACCTGCCAAAAACGCGTTGGCTTGGCAGCAAAACCGGACTCATTCACGCTGTTCATCCTCGAATCCATAATCCAAATCAGACGTTAGTCTCGCAAAGAGGATACGCGTTCACCACCAAGGCGGTTCTGCCGTCAGCTACTTTTGTTCAACGCGTAGCAAAAAAGCCTCACAGAGCGGTAAACGGCGGCCGTGGCGACTGGTCGCTCGTCTTCCTGATCGGCCGCCTGATGCCTACATTGCGAGGACTTGTTACCGGAGAACTTCATGTCATCTCGTTTCCCCGGTCTTTTCGGCATCCGCTTGAAAGGCCTCGCTTTATTCCTCTTGGCTCTGGCTATGCCGGTGGCGTCCGCCTCCGCCGCCGACGAGCCGGATCTGATCTTCCGCCGCTCGACCGTATTCAAGTGGATGAGCCCGAACGACAAGCTCGCGACCTATGGTCTCGATGATCCCGAGGTGGAGGGTGTCGCCTGTCACTTCACCGTGCCGGAGAAGGGCGGCTTCAAGGGCTGGCTCGGCCTTGCCGAGGAGGTCTCGGACATCTCGCTGGCCTGTCGCCAGGTCGGCCCGATCAAGTTCAAGAACAAGATGGAGCAGGGCGACGACATGTTCCGCCAGCGTCGCTCACTGTTCTTCAAGAAGATGCAGATCGTGCGCGGCTGTGACGCCAAGCGCAACGTGCTGGTCTACATGGTCTATTCGGACAAGCTGATCGAGGGCTCGCCGAAGAACTCGACCTCGACCGTGCCGATCATGCCATGGGGACCGGCGGACTCAAACGTCCAGAAGTGCGGCGAGTTCTTCACTCACTGACGACAGCGCGGCTTTGCAAGATGCGAGCCGGTCAGCCGCACGAATGTCTGCGACGCGGCTTCAAGGCCGCGGTTCGCTTGCAGCGCCATTTCGCCAGGTGACGTATTGCCAAGTGATGTGGCGCTGTCGCGAACGGATTGTTGATCTCCGCGGCCCGTCCGTTGCTCCGCCTCGCGCGTCGCTGCGCGATCTGTCGCCATCATGATGGCCATCCCTCACGTGAACGCGCCCAGTGATCCCAGCGTCTCGATTTCGGCTTCTCTTCAGCAGAAAAACGTAAAATGCGTGTGAAGCGCGTAAGGCGGGAGCATGACTGCGACCGCGTCCGGGCTGATCCAAGCTCGAGCGGGAACCTGGCAGGCCACTTTGGGCCGTGGCGCGGCCCACCTGAAATGATTGGAATTTTCCGGCGAATGTTTCGTCGTCTCGGGCAGGACGAAACAATTCTCACGAAAGATGAAACCATTTTCCGCTTTTGGCGCATCACGCGCGAAACCGCCCATGGTTATCAGCTTCACAACGACGACGGCGCACCGCCGGCCACGAAATCGGGACACAAGATCATGCGCGCGCTCAGCTTCATCCTTGCCTTCGGCTTCGTGCTCGCCGGCTCCTCGTTCGCAGGCTCGCCGGACAGTAGTCTGCCCGGTGTCGGCACCTTCCAGTACAGCGGTTCGCCGCTGACGATCACGGCACCGCAGCCGATCGTGGTTGCCACGCGCTTCTGATCGCCAACAAGAAAATCAGCCGGCAAAGCCCATCATGATTCTTCGATTCTGCGCCGCAGCGTTCATATTCGTTTTGACGCTCAGTGCCGCTCAGGCGCAGGTGCGCGCTCCCTCCAGGTTGCCCGATCCCCGTAGCGAATTCGTGCGTCAGTGTGCGCCGCGCATGCTCGGGCGCTGGGAGCATCCGGAGGAGGTCTGCGGCTGCCTGCACGACCATGCCGCAGCCGTCGTCGAGGACCGCGATTTGCGCGAGGCGCTGCTGCGCGGCATCAGCGAGACCGGCGTGCCGACGATCGAGACCGACTGGGTGCCGACGTCCAAGCAGGGCGAGATCGGCTCGACCTTCACCAAGATCGCCAAGCCGACCTTGCAGTGCATGTTCGACCCTGCGAAGCAGGGCTCTTAGCCCGCTACTTCGATTTCGGACCGTATCGCGGCACGCAAGTGCTCGTGCGCGCCACGCCCTTGTCGGTCATCTTCGCGCCGCGCACTTCCTTGACCTGTCCGGCAGGGCAGGTTCCGTCATCCACTTGCACACGTTGGCCGAGCTTGAGGTCCACGATGTCCTGTTCGCGACCGACCGTTGCTGCGCGCGTCGTCGAGGCAAGCGCGAGGGAAATCAGGAGCGAAAGGCAGGTGGCGCGGCGCAGCAGCATGGTGTGAGGTCCCGGCATCGATGCCGCAATCTAGGGAGCGGCAGGCGATTCTGATAGTGAAGCTTGGTCACGCCCGCCGCGACGATTTGCTTCTCGCGCGCAGGACTGAGCGCGATTCCCGTGCCAGCCGTTCGGCCGACGCCACCAGTTGCGGAACCGCGTGCCCCGAAAATCCCAGCACGAAACCGGGCAGGGGACGCGCGCGAGAATAGGTCTCGGCGAGGAGCCAGCCTTCCGCGCCGGCCGCCCGCTTGGCCTCGGCCGCCCGCGACGGATCGACCGAAGGATCGAACCGGGCGACAAGATGCAACCCTTGCGACGGCACCGGCACGGATAGCGCCCCGTCCGATTTCGCTTCCAATGTCTCTGCCAGCGCATCACGCGCTTCGCGATAGAGCTTGCGCACCCGCTTCAGGTTGGCGGCGAAGGCGCCGGAATTGAGCATGTCGGCCACCGCGCCTTCCATCAGCGTGCCGGGAAAGCGGTCGAGCGCAGCCCGTGCAGCCGACACGTCCGCGATCAGGCGCTCGGGCAGGGCGCAATAGCCGATGCGCAGGCCCGGAAACAAGGTCTTGGCGAAAGTGCCGAGGTAGATCACGCGCTGGAGGTGATCGATGCCGGCGAGCGACATCAGCGGCGCGCCGTCATAGCGGAACTCGCTGTCGTAATCGTCCTCCAGCACGAAGGCACCGGCCTGCTTCGCCCAGTCCAGCAATTCGAGCCGCCGCGGCATCGACATCTGGACGCCCAGCGGAAATTGGTGCGACGGCGTGACATAGGCCGCGCGCGCAGACGGTGCCGCCGCACGACCCCTAGCCACGTGCAGGCCGTGCGCGTCGACCGGAATGGGCGCAGTGCGATATCCGCATTGTCCGATCGTCTGGCGCGCGATCGGATAGCCGGGGTCCTCGCACCAGACCTGGTCGCCCGCCTTCAGGATCGCGCTCAGCACGATGCGCAGCGCATGCAGCGTGCCTGATGTGATCACGATCTGATCGGGGTCGCAGCGCAGGCCGCGCGCTGACAACAGGTGATCGGCGATTGCCGCACGCAGCTCGCGACTGCCGCGGGGATCGCCATAATGCAGATGCTCAGGGCCGAATGCGCGCATGCGACGGCCGACGAAGGCACGGAAGCGCTGCACGGCGCGCTCGTCGATATGGGTGCAGCCGAGCGCGAATGCGCCTTGCCGCGGCGGTTCGACAACCGCCTTGGGTTTCTTCGCCTCGGCCGCTCGCGCTGGGATGCGCGCTGCGACGAACGTGCCAGAGCCGACGGTTGCCTCGGCAAAGCCGTCGGCGATCAGCCGTTCATAGGCCGTGACGACGGCGTTGCGGCGGAAGCCGGTCTGCTGCGCCAGCGTCCGTGAGGGCGGCAATGGCTCGCCGGGCCTGACGAGGCCGGAGACGATCATCTCGCACAGCGCCTGGTACAGCCGGTGCGCCGCGGAGGCGCCGGCCGTGATGTGCGGACCGGTGAGGTCGAGCGGCAGCTCGGCCTTGGCCGGCAAGGGAGAATTGGTCGGAATTTTTCGCATGGAATTGGCACTATCGCAGACCAAATCCGCGGCTACAACTCTTCTGGATTGTTCCAATCTCGAGGTGCGGCCGTGAGCCAGGTTGAGACTTCAAATTCCTATCCGACGTCAGCGCGCAACCAGGTGAAGCGCCGTCACGATCGCGGCTTCTACGATCACGCGACTGTTCACCGCATCCTGGATTCCTCGATGCTTTGCCACGTGTCCTATGTGATCGACGGTCAGCCCTATTGCACGCCAACCTTCTTCTGGCGCGAAGGCACGAAGCTGTACTGGCATGGGAGCAGCGCTAGCCGCATGCTGCGCAACCAGACCAGGGGCGAGCGCGTCTGTCTGACGGTCGCCCATCTCGACAGTCTCGTGCTGGCGCGCTGCGGCTTCAACCACTCCGCCGATTACCGCGCGGTGATGGCGTTCGGCACCGCCTATCTCGTCACCGACGCCGAGGAGAAGGAGCGCGCGGTGATCGCGATGGTCGACCGCTTCTTCCCGGGCCGCACCGCGAGCCTGCGTCAGAGCACCGCGCAGGAGACCAAGGCGACCTCCTTCATCGCGATGGAGATCGAGGAGGCCTCGGCCAAGATCCGGGCCAAGGGCGTGGCCGATGACGATGAGGATTACGAACTGCCGATCTATGCCGAGCGCATCCCGGTCCGCACGGTGCTCGGCGCGCCCGAGCCGTGTCCGCGCCTGCTCGACGGCGTCAGCCGGCCCGCGGGTTTGAATGGCTACTTCGAAGGCCGGCTGCTCGACGATGCATTGCGGGATGCTTATTTTGTAGAGTACCCGAACGGCTGAAATCGGTTAGCTTGCGCTCCATCGATGATCTGAATGCCCGATTGGAGTTGCCTGATGAATGCCGAAACGCAGCAGAGGATTGTTGACGCCGTCGACGCCGGCTTTAAAGCCCAGCTTGCGACCACACGTGATTTCGTCGCGATCCCCTCGACCCGCGGAGCGGAGGGACCATGCCAGGACATGATCGGCGACCTCCTGCGCGAACGCGGCTATGAGGTCGACGACTGGCACATCAATATCGACGACCTCAAGGATCTGCGCGGCTTCGGCCCGATCGAGCATGATTTTTCGAAAGCGCGTTCGGTGGTGGGCACCTACCGTCCGCAAACCAACGTTGGAAAATCGCTGATCCTCCAGGGCCACTGTGATGTGGTACCCGCAGGGCCGCTGGATTTGTGGGACACGCCGCCCTTCTCACCCGTCATCAAGGACGGCAAGATGTTCGGCCGTGGCGCGTGCGACATGAAGTCGGGCACGATCGGTGCGCTCTATGCGCTGGATGCGATCAGCGCCGCGGGTTTCAAGCCGACGGCGCGGATCCACTTCCAATCGGTGATCGAGGAAGAGAGCACCGGCGTCGGCGCGCTCTCGACGCTTCAGCGCGGCTACCGCGCCGATGCCTGCTTCATCCCCGAGCCGACCGGCGGCAAGATGGTGCGCTCGCAGGTCGGCGTGATCTGGTTTCGCCTGCGCGTGAAAGGCCATCCGACCCATGTCGCCTTCGCCGGCTCCGGGGCGAATGCGATCATGGCGGCCTATCATTTGATCCAGGCCCTGCAAAAACTCGAGATCGAGTGGAACGAGCGCGCAAAAGCCGATCGCCATTTCAAGACGGTCAACCATCCCATCAATTTCAACCCCGGCATCATCAAGGGCGGCGACTGGGCTTCCAGCGTGCCGGCCTGGTGCGACGTCGACTGCCGGATTGCCGTGTTGCCGGGCTGGTCGATCGCCGATCACCAGAAGGAGATTGTGGCTTGCGTCGCGGCCGCCGCGCGCAACCACCGCTTCCTCGCCAACAACCCGCCGGAGGTCGAATGGTCGGGCTTCCTGTCGGAGGGGTATGAACTCACCGACGCGGCCGCGCCCGAGGCCGCGTTCAGCAGGGCCTTTAACAAGGTCTACGGTGGCGCGGTCGAGGACCTCGTATTCACCGCGCTCACCGATACCCGCTTCTACGGCCTCAATCACGGCATCCCGAGCCTGTGCTTCGGCGCGAGCGGCGGCGAGATGCACGGCTTCAACGAGTTCGTCGACCTGGAGTCGCTGAAGAAGACGACCAAGGCGATGGCGCTGTTCATCGCCGAGTGGTGCGGAGTGGAGAAGGCGTAAGCAGCCGGGCTTTGCTCCCTCCGCCGTCATTGCGAGGAGCGAAGCGACGAAGCAATCCAGAATCCCTCCGCGGAAAGGCTCTGGATTGCTTCGCTGCGCTCGCAATAACGGGCGGAGGGCCCGTGTAGGGTGGGCAAAGGCGCCCTTGCGCCCTGCCCACCATCCATCCTCAATTCCGAACGAATGGTGGGCAGGCTTCGATTTGCCCACCCTACCGCGCTCCGGCGGGGGCAGAATCTGTTGTCCGAAATACGCGCAGACACATCCTTTAAGCTTAAAATAAAGACTAGGATGGCGGCCGTGCCGGTGGCAGACTGGCGTCCGGCTCGCAGAGCCTGAGTCCGCCGAGGAAATCACGATGCGCGATTGGGATGATGCTTATGCCAATTCGGCCCATATCCTGGGCTCCGACAAAATGCCGGCGCTGTGGGCCGAGCGGGCAGCGGCTTACCGTGCAGGGTTGAAGGATTTTCATCCCGACGTCGCCTATGGCGCCGGTAAGCGGCAGCGCCTCGACCTGATCCTGCCCGACGGCGACAGCAAGGGCCTCGTCGTGTTCGTCCATGGCGGCTACTGGATGCGCTTCGACAAATCGGCCTGGACCGATCTTGCCGAAGGCGCAAGGCATCATGGCTGGACCGTGGCGCTGCCGAGCTACACGCTGACACCAGCCGCGCGCATCTCCGACATCACCGCAGAGATTACCGATGCGATCGTCAAGGCGGCCTCGCTGGTCGCAGGGCCGATCCGGCTCGCCGGTCATTCCGCCGGCGGTCATCTCGTCACGCGCATGCTGTGCGACGACAGCCGGCTCGACCCCGCCGTCTACGATCGCATTGCCGGCACGCTCTCGATCAGCGGCCTGCACGATCTGCGGCCGCTCTTGAAGACAAAGATGAATGAGACGCTGCGCATGACCATGGAGGAGGCGGCGCTCGAGAGCGCGGCGCTGCATCTGCCGCGGGGACATTCGCCTGTGACGGCCTGGGTCGGCGGCAACGAGCGCCCTGAATTCATCCGCCAATCCGACCTGATGGCCAACGTCTGGACCGGTTTCGACGTGCCGACGCACCTCGTGATCGATCCCGGCCTCAACCATTTTACCGTGATCGACGGGCTGAAGGATCCGTCGTCGCAGATCACCGCGCGCCTGATCGGCCTCGACTAACGAGGCGAGGGACGATCGATCGAGAGGGCCTGTCAATGACGTCCAGCGATTACGATCCTGCAAGCGAAGGCGCCGAGACGGATTTCGCCCGGCGCATGTCCTATGGCAACTACCTGGCGCTGGATGCGATCCTTGGGGCGCAACATCCGCTCTCGGAAGCGCATGACGAGATGCTGTTCATCATCCAGCATCAGACCACGGAGCTGTGGATGCGCCTTGCCATCCACGAGCTCAGCGCCGCGCGCCGCGCGATCGCCAGGGACGAGGTGCAACCGGCGATGAAGATGCTGGCGCGGGTGTCGCGCATCTTCGAGCAGCTCAACGGCGCCTGGGACGTGCTGCGGACGATGACGCCGAGCGAGTATACGCGCTTCCGCGCGCAACTCGGGCAGTCCTCCGGCTTCCAGTCACGTCAATACCGGCTGATCGAATTCCTGCTCGGCAACCGCAACCACGCCATGCTCAAGCCGCACGCGCACGATGCGGAGACGACGAAGCTGCTCGAAGCCGAGCTCGCGACGCCAAGCCTCTATGACGAGGTGCTGCGGCTTGCCGACCGCAACGGGCTCAAGATGCCTGCGCCCGTGCTGGCCCGCGACGTCCGCGAAACCCACAGCTTCAACGAAGGCGTGCTCCAGGCCTGGCGTATCGTCTACGAGGCGCCGGAGACGCACTGGATGCTCTACGAACTCGCCGAGAAGCTGGTCGATTTCGAAGACTATTTCCGCCGCTGGCGCTTCAACCATGTGACGACGGTCGAGCGCGTCATCGGCTTCAAGCGCGGCACCGGTGGTACCGGCGGCGTCAGCTATCTCAAGCGAATGCTGGAGATCGAGCTGTTTCCCGAGCTCTGGCGCGTGCGTACGATTTTGTAGAGATGTCGATGACCAAGCTTCGCGTCTACGACGACACCAAGGCTTTGTTCCATCTGCCCGACGGTGTGATCTATCTCGACGGCAATTCGCTCGGCGCGCTGCCGCTCGGCGTTGCCGAGCGCGTCAATCGCGTCATCACGGCCGAATGGGGCAGCGAGTTGATTCGCGCCTGGAACACCGCGGGTTGGTATGCCCAACCGCGTCATGTCGGCGATCGCATTGCCAGGCTGATCGGCGCGGAAGCCGGCTCGGTGATGGTCGGAGACACGCTGTCGCTCAAGGTTTACCAGGCACTCGCGGCTGCGATCGATATGAACGCGTCGCGCAAGGTGATCCTGTCGGACACCGGCAATTTCCCGACCGACCTCTACATGGCCGAAGGCCTGATCGAAACGCTTGGGCGTGGCCATCGATTGCGTCTGGTGGCGCCGGAGGAGATCGAGGCCGCGCTGTCGGAGGAGGTCGCCGTCCTCTACATTACCGAGGTCGACTACCGCACTGGACGCCGCCACGACATGGCGAAGCTGACCGCGAAAGCGCATGCCCTCGGCACCGTCACCGTCTGGGATCTCGCCCATTCCGCCGGTGCGCTGCCGGTCGATCTCTCCGGGTGCGGCGTCGATTTCGCTGCGGGCTGCACCTACAAATATCTCAACGCCGGCCCTGGCGCGCCGGCCTTCCTCTACGTCGCGCCGCGCCACGCTGGCAATGCCCGCGCCGCTCTGTCGGGATGGATGGGCCATGCCAAGCCATTTGCGTTCGAGCTTGCCTATGCAGCGGCCGGCGGCGTCGAGCGCATGCGTGTCGGAACGCCGCCGGTTCTGGCGATGGCGGCGCTGGAGGCCTCGCTCGATATCTGGGACAGGGTCGATATCGCCGAGGTGCGTGCGCGTTCGCTGGCGCTCGGCGATCTCCTGATCGCCGAAGTCGAGCGTCGCTGCCCAGCTCTGCAGCTGGTGACCCCGCGCGCGCATGAGCGTCGCGGCTCGCAAATCTCCTTTGCCTTCGATGGCGGCTACGCCGCCATGCAGGCACTGATTGCCCGCGGCGTTATCGGTGATTTCCGCGCACCAGATATCATGCGGTTCGGGATCACGCCGCTTTATGTCGGGGAAGATGAGATCGTCCGCGCCGCCGAGATCATCGAGGAGGTGATCGCTGGCGAAGTGTGGCGCCGGCCGGAGTACCAGGTCGTGAACGCGGTGACATGAGAAAGGACGCCTCCACAGACGTCATTGCGAGGAGCTCTTGCGACGAAGCAGTCCAGACTGTCTCTGCGGCGGCAGTCTGGATTGCTTCGCGGAGCCTGTCATCGGGCCGCGCTTTGCGCGGACCCGTTGGCTCGCAATGACGGCGGAGGGATCAGGACCGTTCGCCCCACAGCGCCTGCACGATCGCATCGAGCCCATCCGTCAGCGCCGCGGGTCCTGGCTGCAATATGATCGGCGACTTGATCTCGACGATACGATCATCGCGCACCGCCGGAATCGCACTCCAGCCGTCGCGCGCGCGGATACGGGCAGGGACGACCTTCTTGCCGCACCACGACGCGAGGATCACATCCGGAGCTGCCTCGCGCACCATTTCCGCCGAGACGATGCGGTCCTTTGCGGCCTGCCGCGACCGCAGCTCCGGGAACGCATCCGCGCCACCGGCGATTTCGATCAGCTCGGAGACCCAGCCGATGCCCGAGATCAGCGGATCATCCCACTCCTCGAAATAGACTCTTGGCCTCGACGAGGGGCGGGGCGTTGCCGCGATCGCGGCGAGGCGCCGCTCGAAACCCTGCGCGAGGTCCTCCGCGCGCCCGGCGGCGCCCACCAGCGCACCCAGCGTGCGGATCATCGCCAAGATCCCGGCGACGTCGCGCTGGTTGAAGACATGGACGTCGACACCGGCGCGGACGAGATCCGCGACGATGCCGGCCTGCAGATCGGAAAAGGCCAGTACCAGCTCCGGTTCCAGCGCCAGGATCTTCGGGATGTCGGCCGAGACGAAGGCAGACACCCGTGGCTTCTCCCGTCGCACCTGGGGCGGGCGCACGGCGTAGCCGGAGACGCCGACGATGCGGTCCTGCTCGCCGAGCAGATAGAGCGTTTCGACCGTCTCCTCGGTCAGGCAGACGATGCGGTGGGGCGGGAAGTGGCGCATGCGAGGAGCCTATGCACAATGTTTGCGCCGATGTCAGCCCGCCCATTACCTCGGGCGTCATTGCTTTGCCGCGCGAAGCAATTCACGCTGAGACAACAACGAATTGGGAGCAGATCCGATGACGCCGCTCGAGAAACTTAAAGTAATGAAGATGCCGTTCGCCGAGCTCAAAGGCGTCGAGTTCGTCGAGGCCGAGAAGGATCGCGTGGTGGCGCGGATGACGGTCCGGCCCGACCTCTGCACGCTTCATCACACCATCCATGGCGGCGCGCTCATGGCGCTGGCCGATTCCGTCGGCGCGGCTGCGACGGTGATCAACCTGCCGGACGATGCCAAGGGCACGACGACGCTGGAGAGCAAGACCAACTTCATCGGTGGGGCGAAGGAAGGAACCACGGTCATCGCCACCGCCACCCCGGTCCACCGGGGCCGGCGGACCCAGGTCTGGACCACCCGGCTGGAGACCGAGGACGGCAAGCTGGTGGCCATCGTGACCCAGACGCAGCTCGTCCTCGTATGATTAGGGCCCTTGATTTTGTTAACGAAATAGTCGCGTCAGGTGCCACTTACTTGAGCAAGCCCCCGTCTTGAAAAGCTTGTTGCGATGCACAATATAGGCGGCCTAGGGATTCGAACGCCTCCTCGAGGGACACCAAGAGGAGTTTTGACGTGGTACTTGAAGAGACCGTCCGCACCGCTCCGGGCTACGTGCGGACCCTGATCCAGCAGGAAGAGTTGCCGCTTCTGCGCGATCACCTGCTGAGGCTTGATGCCGGAAGCCGGCACGACCGTTTCAACGGTTTTCTCGACGACAGCTTCATCGAGCGTTACGCCGCCCGCTGCGCCGAAGACGGCACCGTGATCGTCGCCTACATCGTCGATGGCGTGGTCCGCGGTGCGGCCGAGTTGCATCCGCCGGAGGATGATTCGCTGCCCGAGGTCGCCTTCAGTGTGGAGGCCTCCGCGCGCCGTCAGGGCGTCGGAACCGTGCTGTTCCGCCGTCTGATCGCGGAAGCGCGCTGGAAGGGCTATAAGCGCCTGCGCGTCACCACCGGCGCCGAGAACCACGCCATGCGGGCGCTCGCCAGAAAGTTCGGCGCACATCTGGCTTTTCGCCATGGCGAATCGACCGGGACGATCGATCTCGGCAAGACGCCCGAGGCGGAGCTTGCCGATCTCGCGGCCTCGCCGTTCACGGCCGGCCGGGCCCTGCTCAGCTTCAACTCGACCTGCTGGAAGATCATCTCCAGCATGTACGGCAATCGTGCCGCCTGAAACAAAAAAGCGGACCGGCAAGGCCGGTCCGCTTTCGTATTCTGGTTAGTGAAATGAGCGCTCAGGTGCCGGTGCGCTTGTCGTTGCCGAAGCGGCGGACGACGCGGCGCTCGACCACCACAGAGCGCTGCGCGCCCTGTTCGCCGGCGATCACGCGGGTTGCGGTGATGCGGCTGTTGGTGCGGGCCTGCTTCTTGACCTCGGCCTGCACGACATCGAGCGGCATGCCCATCAGCGCTGCTGCGATCTCGGCCTGCTGCTCTTGGTCGTCGGTGATGCCAACCGCGGCGAAGATCGCCTCGTCCAGAGTGGGCGGATCGTGACGCACGCGCCGCGTGCCATATTTGGTATTCCAGTCTGCGCTCATAACGGCCTCGTTTTGATGCCGGGATACCTAGTGCCGCGAATGTTGCATTGCAATATGGAATCGGTGTGGCATCTCAGCTATGCACCGGTCGGGTGTCAGGGCGGTGACGCGACACCTGCACCGACTTCAATCCCTTGCTGTGGCCAGCGTTTCAGCGCCGCGTGCCCGGCTTCGGTGAGCCCGTAAATTCCCCGCTCAGCACGCTCGAACCAGCCATACACATTGTTAAGCAAGATCTTACCGGCATCGGGACAGCGTTCGCGCAACTCGCTCACCCGCCGCGGGCCTTCGGCGAGCGCCGAGGCGCAGGCCAGCGCCTGCTGCCGATAGGCCGTCATGATCGGCGAACGGGTGCTGCCGCCGAGCACGGGATCGCCCTGGCGGCGCTGATGTTCGGCGACGAGCCGCGAGCGCAACTTCGGCTCGCGGCGCGGTGCCGCCGTCGGCGGCTTCACCAGCACCTCGACCTGGCCGCGATCGGTCACCCCAAGCATGCCGAAGCCGAGCCGGCGGCAGAGGTTGCGGTAGCGCGCATCGCTCTCACGCCCTTTGCCGCGGGCCGACATTCTGGCGGCGATCCAGATTTCGTCGCCGGCCGGCGCGCGGTCGATCGCCTGGAGGATCAGCTCGAGATTGAAGGCGAGCTTGAGCTCGCCGATCACCACGACAGGTGGATCGCCGGCGCTGAGGCCCACGAGATCGCAGCCGCCGATCTCGCCCTTCACGGTGAAGCCGAGCTCTTCGAGGAAGCGTTTGACGGGCAGATAGAGCGCGGTTTCCAAAGACAAGTTCCGAGTGTGATGTCCGATCGGAGAATCAGTTGCAGGCAGTTTAGAGCCTTCTCGGCTCCGATTGAATCGGGCTGTCTGGCAGAGATTCGGAGCGATACGCCTATACCCGCCCACCCACCGGGATCAGCGCACCGGTGACGCCGCTCGCGGCATCGCTGGCGAGAAACAGGATGACTTCGGCGAGCTCCTGCGGCGTCACCCATTTGGAGAAGTCCGCTTTCGGCATGTCGGCACGGTTGGCCTTGGTGTCGATGATCGACGGCAGCACGGCGTTGACAGTCACCTTGCCCTTCCATTCGTTGGCAAGCGCCTCGGTGAGGCGATGCACGCCCGCCTTCGACGCCGCATAGGGTCCCATGCCGGAGCCGGCCTGGAGCGCGCCCATGGCGCCGATGTTGATGATGCGGCCGGCCTTGGAGGCGGCGAGATACGGCAGCGCCGCCCGCGACGTGTTGAGTGCGGTCAGGACATTCAGCGCATGCATACGCTGCCACGTCGCGGTGTCGCCGTCGCCGACGGTCTCGAAGGCGAAGCCGCCGGCGATGTTGATCAGTGCATCGAGCTTGCCAAAGTGCTTTGCCGCGGCCTCGATCGCCGTCTTGGCCTGCGCCGCATCGGACAGGTCGACGCCGCCAATCTCGATTCTTTCAGGCGTTGCGGGAGCTTGCGATGGCGCGTAATCGATGCCGGCCACGCGCGCGCCGCGCGCCAGCGCCGTCTCGGCGACCACCTTGCCCAGCGCTCCAAGCGCGCCGGTCACGACAATGACTTTTCCCTGCACGGTGCTCTCCGTGGTTTCGCTTTGCCGGCGACTATTGCGTGCAGCGAATTGGACTTGCAATGGCGGCAGCTTCAAGGCTGAGCTATAGTTACAACTTTAGATCGGTGAGGAGGTTGTTCATGTCTGACAATTTGCCAACCATCGAATTTCCCGCTGCCATCGTCGACCTAAGATATCCGCTGATGCGGCTCCGGCAGGCTCTAGACGGGAAGGGTCCCGTTCGCATCGTGGCCATGGGGTCGTCATCAACGGCCGGACGAGCCGATGTCGTGCCGTATCCCTATCGGTTGGAGATGTATCTACGGCAATACTTCAAGGATGTTGTCCACCGGCCTGACATTCGGATTGACGTGCTGAACCGCGGCAAGGGCGGAGAAGAGGCAAACGAAGAACTCGGACGCTTTGAGGCCGATATCTTTCATGATGATCCGGCACTGGTCATCTGGCAGGTTGGAACGAACGCGGTCTTTCACAACGACCAGTACGACGTGGACGTTGTTGCCGGGAATATCAGGAAGGGCCTGGCGCAATTGCGCGCTCGCGGCTTCGAGGTTCTGGTGATTGATCCGCAATATGTGACGAAGATGCTCTGGGACGACCGTGCTGAGCTTTCGGACAAGATGGTCCGGCTGATCCGCGATGCTGCCAATGAGGCCGAGGTGAATCTGTTTCAGCGTTGGGCACTGATGCGGCATTGGCACGTGCAAAACAACGTTTCGTTCGAGCAATTGCTGGACACAGGTGATCCTGACAAGCTGCACCAAAGCGATTGGAGCACTCAACAGATCTCCTTGGCCCTCAAGAGCGCGATGATCAAGGCCATCGGGCTGACGGCTTGAGGCGTCCGCCGCTCGATCACGCTTGCAGATAACGCTCCTTCAGCGCAGTCCGTTCGGCCGCGCCGAGCTTGAGCCCGTCGCGCAAATAGGTTTCGATATCGCCATATTCCTTGCCGACGGCTTCGAACGCAGCAGCAAGGTAAGAGGCTTCGACGCTGCCGATGGCATTGCGTACGTCCTCCGGCAGGTCGGTGGCAGCCGTCGCATCGCGCTTGTAGTGCTGATTGGTGAGCAGGTAGTCCTCGGCAATGACGTCATCGGGGACGCCGAGTGCATGCAGGATCAGCGCGCTGGCAAAGCCGGTACGGTCCTTGCCTGCGGTGCAGTGGATCACGAGCGGCGCGCGGTCTTCCAGGAGAAGGCCGAACAGGTCGCGAAAGCTGTGCGTGTTGTGGCGAACATAGTTGCGATAGGATTCGCGCATGAGCTCTAGCGCGACCGGTGCGGTCAACGTGCCCCGAGCGAGCTCGGCGCGCAGCGCAGCCACGACGGTCGGCTCGATCGGCAGCGAGTGCACGGTGATTTCGTTCACGACACAGACGCCGGCCGCGCGCTCCTCCAGTCCACGGAAATCGAATGCGCTTCGCACCCCCAGCGCGCGGACGATCTCGATGTCGGCTGCAGTGAGTTGGCCGAGATGGTTGGAGCGGAAGATGTGCCGCCAGCGCGTGATGCGGCCGTCGGTGGTCGGATAGCCGCCGAGATCGCGAAAATTGCTGGCGCCTTGCAAGGCGAGGTGGCGGGCAGGGGAGTCGGACATGGGATCAGCTTGGGTTATGGTTCCACCGGATGCGCTGCGGCATCCTTAAAGTCCAATACAGGGGGCGATCATGGGCCGACACAAGGCCATTGTTTTGGCTATCACCATGCTGTCGGCCGGAATTCTCCACAGTCGGCCGGCCGATGCGCAGACATTCCAGACCTATCGCTGCGCCGATGGTACGCAGTTCATCATCGGGTTTTATGACGGCGACAAGCGCGCCTTCCTCCAGATCGACGGCGAGCCGGTCACGCTGGCCAAGCGGCTGACGGTCTCTGGCGCCCGCTATTCGAGAGCCGGGATCACGCTGACGATCGGCAGCACCGGAACCACCACGATCAGACGTCTGAAGCGGCCGGTGACCGCCTGCGCGGTGCTCTGAACGTCTCTGTATCTGTATCTGCAAGAATCAAAAAGGGCCGAAACACCGTGGTTTCGACCCTTTTTCATACTGCCGCTGCGTTCGCGAGCACGCGGCGGTATCAAACCAGCCACCGGCATCAGCGATCCCATTTCGGCTTGGCTTCGTCCACCGCGTCCTGGTGGTACCAGCTGTCGCTGCAGATCGAGACGTTCGTGGGAAGCGAAGCATGATCGGCGGGAAGGCTGGTCTCGCCATAGCGGCGTCCCCCAAGAGCTGCGCGGCCCCCGGTAGGGAATTGGTAGATCTTCGCAGATCCGTGACTCAGACCATTGTTCATCATTACGATTTCTCCTTGGTCGAAGCGCCTTGGCCTCCATGGTGCGCCCGACTCGTTCGATTGTGGTTACTGAAATCCCCATATCGGCCGCGCGCCCCGAATTGGAAAGTGCTGAAAAGGAAATCAGTTGCCGCCCAATTTGTAGGCAGGTCGCCTGCTGCATCTCCCGAGGCACCGTGTCGGTGACCAACGCCTGAGCTATTCCAAAGGTTGCTGGGCAGGGCTGTGGGGCTTTGCGAAAGTTGCTGGACGTTGATGCGCGTTTCATCGGCATCCTCCAGCACCGCGCCGCCTGCTTCAGAATCGGGCGGTTTCCGCGGAGTTTTTGCGATGCAGCTTCACGCGAAGGTGCGCGGCTATGACGCACGAAGCTGGGGGCGGTTTGTCAGCGCCGAGGAGCCGCCTGCCGCGGTGGAAAACCTCCCGCAGTGCGGCCTTTTGGCACGTTAAATGCTTGTAAAGGGCCGGCCGATGGTGGCCGGGTACAAACGTGCGGGGACCCCAGGGCCCCCAACCTTTCGCATCATCTACAGAGAGGCTCAATGACCAAGTATAAGCTCGAGTACATTTGGCTCGACGGATATACGCCGACTCCGAATTTGCGCGGCAAAACTCAGATCAAGGAATTCGCGTCGTTCCCGACGCTCGAGCAGCTTCCGCTCTGGGGCTTCGATGGCTCCTCCACCCAGCAGGCCGAAGGTCATAGCTCTGATTGCGTGCTGAAGCCGGTTGCCGTCTTCCCGGACGCCGCGCGCACCAATGGCGTGCTCGTGATGTGCGAAGTCATGATGCCCGATGGCAAGACCCCGCATCCGTCCAACAAGCGCGCCACCATCCTCGACGACGCCGGTGCCTGGTTCGGCTTCGAGCAGGAATACTTCTTCTACAAGGACGGCCGCCCGCTTGGCTTCCCGACAGCCGGCTATCCGGCCCCGCAGGGGCCGTACTACACCGGCGTCGGCTACTCGAACGTCGGCGACGTCGCCCGCAAGATCGTCGAAGAGCATCTCGACCTCTGCCTCGCTGCCGGCATCAACCATGAAGGCATCAACGCGGAAGTCGCCAAGGGCCAGTGGGAATTCCAGATCTTCGGCAAGGGCTCCAAGACCGCTGCCGACCAGATGTGGATGGCTCGCTACCTGATGCTGCGCCTCACCGAGAAGTACGGCATCGACATCGAGTTCCACTGCAAGCCGCTCGGCGACACCGACTGGAACGGCTCGGGCATGCACGCCAACTTCTCGACCGCCTATATGCGCGAAGTCGGCGGCAAGGAGTATTTCGAGGCGCTGATGGCGGCCTTCGAGAAGAACCTGATGGACCACATCGCCGTCTACGGCCCGGACAACGACAAGCGTCTGACCGGCAAGCACGAGACCGCGCCCTGGAACAAGTTCAGCTACGGCGTGGCCGACCGCGGCGCCTCGATCCGTGTTCCGCACTCCTTCGTCAACAACGGCTACAAGGGCTATCTGGAAGACCGTCGTCCGAACTCGCAAGGCGACCCCTACCAGATCGCTTCCCAGATCCTGAAGACGATCGCGTCCGTGCCGACCGACAAGAAGGCCGCGGCCTAAGATCCTCCCGGCCCGGGCCTGGGGGCTGACCCGGGTTGGTCTCAAATCCGCCGGAGCTGCAAGGCTCCGGCGGATTTTTGCATTCTGATGGCAGCTGTTCCTGTGACCCGCCGGCCTCTTCCCGCGCGAAGCTTGTCGATTGCGTTCGAATGCGGGAGAGTGCCCCGGATGCGTGCAGGGCCGGGGACACGGCGGGTGTTTGAAGGCTTCTACAAGGTGAGATTTCAGCTCGGCGACGCGGTCGGCCGGAGCGTGATGCATGCCGGCAATGGCAAGATGCTCGGCGGCAATTCGGCCTTCGCCCATATCGGCACCTACGACAAGACCGACAGCGGCGTCGACGTGGTGATCAAGACCGTCCGCCACAACCCCGATCCGAACTACCGCGCCATGGCCGGCACCGACGATGCCACCTTGATCGCGAAGGGCTGGGCCGACGGCGATCTCTATCGCTTCAAGGGCGAGCTGAAAGAGCTCCCCGGCGTACCCTTCCAGTCGGTCATGACGCCGATCACCGAAGACGAGGTGCCGATCGTCGGCGGCGTTGGTGAGGCTGGGATCGCCGATGGCCTCTATTCGATTCATCTGCGCGTGCTCGACGGCCTCGATGGCGGGCTCACGGGCGTGATGTTGCTCAACCAGGGCCGCATCCTCGGGGGCGATGCGGCGTTCTATTATCTCGGCAGCTACACCGCCGCGAAGGGCCGCTGGAAAGGCCAGATCCTCAATCAGGAGCACACGCCGGCCAAAGACGATCCGATCTTCGGCGGCCACGAGGTCGGCATCGGTTTCTCCGGCCGCTATGACGCGGAAGAGGCGGTGCTGGAGGCAACGGCGCTCGCCGGCAAGCGCAGCCTGCGCCTGACTGCCGCGCTCAAGCTGATGCACCGCGCCTGATCGCGACAGGAATTGCATATGGACAACATTCGCATGCTCTCGACGCTCGGCCTGATGGGCGCGATGCGCAGCCTGTCGTCTGCGTATGAAGCTGCGACGGGCGTGCGCATCGACGCCGATTTCGCGCCGACCCAGGCGCTGCTAAAACGGCTCCGCGACGGCGAGGCCGCCGATCTTGTCATCCTCACCCGCGAGGGGCTCGACGCGGTGATCGGTGAGGGCCGCGTGGTCGCTGACAGCGCGGCTGACCTCGCGCGTTCCTATGTCGGCATTGCGGTGCGGGCAGGGCAGGCGCATCCCGACATCGCCGACGAAGCCGCGTTGCGCGCAACGCTGCTTGCGGCGCGGTCCGTCACTTATTCGCGGCTCGGCGCCAGCGGAATCTACTTTGCCCAGTTGATCCAGCGATTGGGCATCGCGGCCGAGATCAACGCCAAGGCCACCATCGTGCAGCAGGGCTTTACGGCGGAGCGGCTCGTCAACGGCGAGGCCGATCTCGCCGTACAGCAGATCAGCGAGCTGAAGCAGGTCGGCGGCATCGAGGTCGTCGGCCCGATCCCGCATGATTTGCAGACGCCGGCCGTGTTCTCCGCCGGCCGCATGGCGAATGCGACACATGCCGAGGCCGCCGACAGGCTGTTGCGCTATCTGGCCTCGCAGGAGGTCGTGCCCGTGCTGCGCCAATCGGGACTCGAGCCTTGAATTTGCCGGGGCGGGGACGCAACGTAGTGGCATGCGCGCTTATCTCCTCGCAGCTCTCTTGGCGCTTGCCGCGCCCCTGGCGGCGCAGGCGCAATCGGCCGATCTCGTCCTGTGCGACCGGGTGGCGGCCGATCCCAGTGATCCCGACAAGCCGGCCGACGTGAAGGGAGTGACGGAGATCGCGTCCTCCGACGTGGCGACCGCCATCAAGTTCTGCAAGCAGGCCGCATCCTCCGCGCGCCGCGCGATGTTCGCGCTCGGCCGCGCCTATGCGGCCAACCGGCAGACGAGTGAGGCGATCGCCGCCTGGCGCAAGGCCGCCGACAAGGGATCGAGCGCGGCGATGGTCGAGCTCGGGGTCGCCTACGGCACCGGCTCCGGCGTTGCGAAGGACGAAGCACAAGCGCGCAAGCTGTTCGAGAAGGCGGCGCAATCAGGCAATCCCCGCGGCGTCAGCAATCTCGCCGCGCTCGGCGGCGCAGGTGGCGCTGCGCCGGCCGATCCCGCGCAGGCGCGCGCGCTGCTCGGCAGGGCCGCCGAGACCAATGCGGAGGCGCAGTACCAGCTCGGCCTGATGCTTGCGAGCGGCAGTGGCGGGGAGAGGGACGACGCCGCGGCGCGCGCGCTGTTCGAGAAGGCGGCGGCTCAAAACCATCCCGGCGCGCTGGAGCGGATGGGCGCCTTCGCGGAAGGCGGCCGCGGCGGGCCGAAGGACAAGGATGCCGCCAAAGCCTATTACGAGCGCGCCGCAGCGCTCGGCGACGATGACGCCAAGAAGGCGCTGGAGCGCATTCGCTGTCCCTATGCCATCAAGGACAAGCAGGGCAAGCTCGTCACCACGCTGTGCTTCTGAACGCCATCGCGACTGCGCGGCGCTTCACGAACAGAGGCACGAATTGACGGAACCCGGCTCGCGCGTGCGCCGTTGTCATCCTGACAAAACGGAGCGCGATCATGATCCGCAAACTGGCATCGGGCGAATACCGCCTCTATTCACGCAAGGTGAATCCGAAGACCGGCAAGCGCCGCAATCTCGGCACCTTCAAGAGCCGTGCGGCGGCCGAGAAGCACGAGCGCGAGGTGCAGTACTTCAAGCGGCACTGATGGACGGCGAATGCCGTCCAGGAGCCCGGCAAAACAAAACATGCGAAAACAACCCCATGCACAGTAGCCAAGGGATTGAAATCGCACACATTGCGGATTAATCGAAATTCGGTTGACCCGTCGGGCAAAACAGGGGCATAATGGCATCATGACAGCGAACGTCCCGCGAGCGGCCCTGCGCGAAAAGCCGGGTGGCTTCAATGCGGCGACGATGCTAGGTAGCCACAGTTTTTTTCCGATTTTGCGGGTTCAAGACGTTGCTGGACGGACTGTACAAGGTTGAATACGGCGTCAACGATGCGTTCGGCCGCAGCATCATGTGCCTGCATGACGGCAAGATGCTGGGCGGCAATTCGGGCTTTGCGCATCTTGGCACCTATGTCGAGCGCGACGGCGAGATCATCGCCGAGGTCATCACCGAGCGGCATAACCAGGATCCCAACTACAAGCCGCTGATGGGCGCCGACGTCGCCTCGATCGGGGCGCGCGGCCGGCTGTACGGCAACCAGATCCGCCTTCAGGGCAGCGCGGACACGATGCCGGGCGCCAATTTCTGGGCCAATCTCACCCCGCTCGATGACGAGGCGCTGCCGCCGAGCGGAGCGGTCGGTCCGGGCGGGATCGCCAACGGGCTCTATGGGATGAGCCTGCGTGCGCTCGATGGCGTGGATGCCGGACTCTCCGGCGTGATGCTGCTGATCGACGGCCGCATTCTCGGCGGCGATGCGTTCTTCTACTATCTCGGCTCCTATTCCTCCGCGGACGGCCGCTGGAAGGGCGAGATGCTGAACCAGGAGCACACGCCGGCGAAAGGCGAAAATCCCGTCTTTGGCGGCTTCGAGGTCGGGATCGGCTTCTCCGGCACCTGCACGGCCGAGAGCGGCGAGCTCGAAGGCATCGCACTCGCCGGCAAGCGCAGCCTGCGCCTTGCGGCTTCGCTGAAGTTGATGCGAAGGGCGTAGGACGTTTACTCACAAAAGTCGGATTTCCGTTTGCTGGGGTGAAGCGGTCTTTGCGCATCGTCCCCGGCGATGTCAGCAAGTGACCCCATAGCGGACTCTAGAGTCGCGCTCGCTAATTGCGACCGTTCCAACGGCCCGTTCACGGATTTGAACCACTCACGACAAGCGAAATTGAAGCAAAACATTTACTTCGTGAGTATGATTGCTGTGCACTGATCCAGGTCAATGAGCGCAGTCGAAAGAAACGACGATGTGGTACATCATTTTTTGCAACGCATTTGCATTTGCATTTGCTGCTTTCGTGTTTCCGCTTCTGGCTCGCAATCATCCAGTCTTGGCGTGGGGTCTCGCGATCTGCACTAATATCCCAGTGCTCTTCTTTCTCGCTTATCTGGATTTTTGGAGCGCTGATTGGGCCAAAGCGTTTATTGTCGGTCTTCTCGTATTTTTCGGCTTTGGTGGCCTTGGCATTGGGGCGTTTGTTGGGCTCGCCATAGCTAGCTTCTTCGGGGACCGCATCGCGCGGCGATTTCGTTCGATCCTACAAAAGATCGAGGAGGCCCGTGGATAGCGGCAACTTGCCGCTTTTCCGCTTCTGGCCCGTTTGAGACATGCCGACGCAGGGTAACGATGTCTGTTTGTAGGGGTAGTGCGGAAATCGGCACCCGGGCAAACCGACGCGAATGACCCGGAGCGGGCATTCGTCATTCGCTGATATCGACAACTTCAAACGTCGGCTCCGCTCCAGAGAGCACATCCATGCAGCCCCATCCCGTGATGAATTCGTACTGTCGAACGGGATGATGAATCTCCTTCCATGCCTCCGACTGGGTGTCCGCGAAGGTCGAACCCTCCACGCGATATGCGAAGTGCCTTGGAACTAGTCCCTCGTTCTTTGTAGGCTGTTGTTCCGTGCTGAGCGGCATTTCGTCCAAGAGACGGACTATAGTCGCGCCATTGAAGTGAACGCGAAGCGCCTGCCCCTCAGCGTCCGGCAGAAGGAAGTCTGCCGAAAGGCTTTCCGCTTTCCACTTGATCGCGAGAAGGTCGCTCTTATCGCAGTCGAACCTCACGCCTGCGTCGAGCGGAAAATACCTAGGCACAGCTTGCTCCGGTGGCACCAAGCAGGAACGGGCCTTCTATCATTACTCAGCTTGAATGTCGCCTTCTGGCCCAAGGCGAGTTGGCGCCGCTGAACGCTTTCGTCTCCGAAGTTCGCTACTATTCGGCTTGTCGCGGCTCGAACGAGACGGCAACTCGCTTCGCCTTGATCCGTCCATGCACGCCATAACTCGAATCAAAGCTGAGTGTGATCCCATCATGGTCGATCTCCACGTCGAGGCCATCTATGATACCGGCTTCCATAAATTCAAACAGCTCAACTTCGATCAGATCAAAGATGGTTAGGGTCACAGCTACATGTTTCGTTAGTAGGAAGCACCCCTGAGCATCGACTTCCGACTCCATTCGGAATGTATGCGCGACCAGACGCCCCGGTGCACCTTGGCGAAGTTCAAGTTCACGCAGCTTCGCGGTTTCATATCAAACTCCTGACGCTTGATGATCCGTTGGCGGTAGCAGCTAGTTGGCAGCAGCTGGCTTACGCAAACAGATCGGTGAATGGCCGAATGCCAATGCGTATGCGCGCGAGAACGCCGCTGCGCTGCCAAAACCCACGCGCCTCGCGACCGACTTGACGCGCTCGCCGCGCTGGAGCTCACGCTGGCCAAGTGTCAGCCGCCACGCCTTAAGATAGGCAGCCGGTGTAGTGCCGGTCACTTTGGGAAACAGAGTCATGAAGCGGCTCCGCGAGAGTCCGCTGATACTCGCAAGCTCCTCGGTGTGCCACGGGCGAGAGGGTTGATCGTGCATAGCGACCAGAGCCTTATGGATCGCTGGATGGGATAGGCCGGCAAGAAGTCCTGGTCGCGTTGAGCCGATATCGATTGCTCTCCGAAGCACAAGCAAGATGATCACCTCGCACAAGCGGTCGAGAGCGACTTGCCTACCGCATCGCATGTCCGAGGCCTCGGTTACAAAGGCTGCAGTCAGAGCTTGTAGGGTAGGGGACTCGCCGAGGGGGATCACGATCCGCTCGGGCATTGCATTCATGAGCGGGTTCGTGATGCCCCCGAACTCGATGGTCGCCGCAGCCAGGATCTCGCCGCCGCGATCGGGCATCGCATCACGGTGGGGGCAGAAGACGACGCTCCTTGCGCAGCCACCCTCTCCAACAACAACAAGGTTTGCGACCGCGTCTCGGGCATCTTTCGCAGCGACCGTCACCGACATTTGGAAGGCATCGAAGAAGGCGGAAAGCCTGTCGCGCCTGGTCGTCACAGGACTCTCAATCATGTTTTTTGGATCATTCATGCTCTGCAGTGTGGCATGAGCTGGATCTGGGAGCAACCGGTCCTGTGCTGCCCCTTGGTCCGTGAAAGGAATCCAAATGCTTATACCTCGCCAGAAAGCGCCGCCCCTTGTCGTAAACACGCTCGACCATGGTCCCTTCGACCTGGCAACCGAGAGCCCAGAGCGCATGTCACTCGTCTGCTTCTATCGCGGCTTGCATTGCCCGATCTGTGCCAACTACCTGAAGGAATTAGAACGCCTGACGCCGGAATTTGCCATCCGCGGCGTCACCACCGTCGCCATTAGTTCAGATGGGGAGGAGCGAACTCGCCAGATGGCGGACAAGATCCAAGCCAAGAATTTGCGGGTCGGATATGGTCTAGGACTGAGCGATGCTCGCAATTGGGGTCTGTATATATCGACATCTCGGGGAAAGACCTCGATCGGAATCGAAGAACCTTCTTTGTTCTCTGAACCCGGCGTGTTTCTGATCAGACCGGATCAAACGATCTACTATCTCTCGGTCCAATCCATGCCGTTCGTCAGGCCCAACTTCTCTGAAATGGTCCAGGCGTTGGATTTCGTCATCAAGAACGACTATCCAGCCAGAGGAGAATATAACGGCGCGATTTAAGACATTGAGCCCGTCTCGATCACGCAGCCTCAAACGTTAGCGCTACCGCTTTCCGAAAGATTCCAGGCTCGCTGCCGGTGATCGCTGAGAACTGAGGCGGCGCGCGACAATCTAAGGCCGCAGAACAATCTGCGGCCATTTTGCCTAGCCGTTACTCTTCTCTGAGTGCTCAGCACAACTTGGTGAGTCCGGCTGCCGTATTCGATCCAATTGAAAAAAGCGCTCGTGTGAGGCACCCCACAAAGGTTGTGTAGTATTCACGATACGACTCCGCAAGGGCACCGATGCCCGGTCTCGTCAATTGTGGCGGGATGGCTATAGGAGAAATTCAAATGGCAATTTCTTATCCAAAGCCACATCCACCATCACCTGCTCCAGCCAATACTGCTGTACATAAGCTGGTCCACACTCCACCCAATGATCTTGTCCAGGCAGCGGAGTTGCACTTTCACAAGTCGCTAAAGCACGACGACGACGGGCGAGTGATCCCGAGCTCATTCAAATCATTTTTAGCAGCTCTGAATGAGCATCGCCCGGCGGATTTTCAGAACATCGAGTCAGCCGGCCTCCGTCCGCTCGTAAATCCACAAGCAGGTCTGGCCGCCGATCGACTCACCTCGGCTGGTTGGCATTTCCGCATTCCGAAACCACCGGAGCAGGACGGGAAGCATGAGACTGTAGCCGCGGAGATGATCGAGCTTTACTGGATGGCATTGCTCCGTGACGTCAATTTTCTGGATTATCCGAGCAACGCCCTGGCACAAGCCGCAGCCAGCGAACTGAGCGCTCTCAAGCTATATGCCCATCCCGACTCGAGTAATCATCCCAACTACACTGCCCGGCCCGTCACGCCGGCAACGCTTTTTCGAGGCGGCGAATGGACGCCAGCGGGACAAACGAACCAGGAGCACCTTGGCCCGCTCGTTTCACAATTTCTCTGGCTTGACGTGCCGTACGGGTCTTTGCGGATCAAGCAAACTGAAGGGCGGGTTGTAAACACCGACTATCAGTCTGGAGGCGTCCCTCACATGATCGCATGGGCCGATTGGCTCGACGTGCAGAGAGGAAAAGCCTTTCCGTCATCGATCGAACTCCCGGCCACCCCGCGGTACATTCAGAACGCGGGCGACATCGCGCGATACGTCCATCTTGACGCACTGTATGAAGCCTACCTGAACGCTGCCCTGATCTTGCTCGGTAGCCCTGGCGTTAAGCTGGATGCGGGAAATCCCTACAACCGGGATGCGCCGGTCTTCCCGCATGAGGAGGGCTTCGGCACCTTTGGCTCGCCGTTCATACTTTCGCTGGTCTGCGAGGTGGCGACATGTGCGTTGAAGGCGGTGTGGTACCAGAAATTTATCGGAAACCTGCGCTTGCGCCCGGAGGCCTATGGCGGCTTGGTCCATCGTGCGCTGCACCCCACGGGTTTGAAGGCCGCCGAGGCGCAATTGGCGCTCTCAAGCGGGCTTGCGGTGTTGCAGGCGTCCAACGCCTCGGGCGGTGCGGTTGCAAGAATCAGGCAAGCGAACGCCGCTCGCGGCGCCAACAGCGACAGCTACTTGCTGCCGATGTGTTTCGCCGACGGCTCACCCGCGCACGGCTCCTACGGTGCGGGCCATGCCACTGTCGCCGGCGCATGCGTCACCGCGCTGAAGGCCTATTTTGCAGGAACACAGAAGCTCAAGGATGTTGGGATTACGCCGGTTATCCCGACGTCCCAAGGAACAGACCTGACAACTGTCGGAGTGCCAGATGCTGACCAGCTAACGATTGCAGGCGAACTCGACAAGGTCGCGTCCAACATTGCAATCGGACGCAACATGGCGGGCGTTCACTGGCGTACCGACTACAGCGCGTCCATGCTTCTAGGGCAGCGGATCGCGACGAGCGTCCTGTATCACCTTCGGCGGGACTACCATGAGCGTCCCTGGAGGTTCAGCTACCTGAGCTTCGGCAAAAAGGTCGTTGAGATAGAGCAGGACAGGGTCACCTACGACGGAGCCCTTGTCCTCGATGGTGACGACGACCTTGATCCTGCTCTCGAGGCGGCAAAGCTTTCGGCAATAGTTTAGTCGCGAGAGTCCGGCCTAATTGAATGTTGCTCTCGATCGCTGCGGCAGTAGCATCTGCCGCAGCGGGCTGGCTCTATCCATTGCTCCCTAAGTTGCTCGCCTCGATGAGCGTGGCCTTGATTCAGAATTGAACCATGGGAACGACGGTGCTATCGTTCAACCACATCATTCCTCGTTGGTATGATGGTGCGGGCGCGATCAGGCTTACGGACTGCCGCCTGCCATTTGTAATTGGAATACTTCAGCTGGTGCCCCGCCTCCGGACCTCATTTCAAAGTCGGCCGGGCAATGTTTCTTGACGCGTTACCCTCCGACATTCCCCTTGACTCGGAGGCGGGCATTTTGAGTCAAGCGTACCAACAAGTCGATTTTCGACATGTCCATTATGGAACGTCTTGCCGATTGCGGCGCGGTCAATCAGCGTTCTGCAGGGCGCAACCGCCGTCACCTGATCGCTTCGATAGTGTGCGCCGCTTGCATCATTTCGTTGGCAGAGGATGCGTGGGCTCAATGTGCAGCTCGCGATGTCCTGCAAAACGAGATGAAGGCGCACAGGCCGCGTCCATCCTATGCGCTCCAACAGTTCAAGTCGGCGCGCGATGTTCCGACGTGGAAGACAATTAGGGTCGGCACCTTTGCCAACTCTGTTGCGCTGCGTAACGTGCTGGACGCCATGCGGTGCGGTGTCGGCGGCACGGCTGCCGAAATCCTCGCTCGACCGACCTTCACCGTTGCTTCTAAGGCGGCCGAAGTGAAGCTTGTCGTTGTGCGAGTAGCCGAGCTTGGGTTCAAGACGGATACCGTGACTTTGGCTGCTATTTACGCGCGCGCCATGCAGATCGGCTTTAAGCTCGCCGACGCGGAGGTCGGTCCGCAATTGCGGATTCAGTATCTGGACCAGCCTATGGGCGAATTTCTCACCATCGGAATGAAGCCAATCAAGACGTGGGGCGGCGAACCGACTATTCTGAACGTCGCGAATGGCGGAGCTGGATTGATCCTGATCGGCCAAGACGGAAGAGACGAAGCAGAAAGTGCCGCCACGTCCCGTTTTGTTTTCGCGCGGTCCGACGAACCTGCACCCAACAACGAACTTGAGAAGGCAGCCGCACTTCCGCCCCCGTGGACGGAACGGCATTCTGGGCTTCAGGGTAATTGGTAGTCCGGTTGTGGACCCGGATCAGACTTCCGGGCCACTTCCAATATGCCTGAGCGAGATCCGGCGAGCTCTTATCCGGCACGCCGCGAGCGTAGGGATCGGCTCGGTCCTTTGCTCGTTCACCGTTCAGGAAGTCCCGCCTTACGCAGACCCTCAGCGATGCGCTGAAATTCGGCAAGGAAAACGACGTTATCGGACCACTCAGACCCATCCTGCAACCAAAGGGCAACGGTATAGTTGGGCATGAGCCGACGAAGCTCGCCGACGGCGGCAAGAGCTTCGGGCTCATGTCCCGTCCATGCGTTGGCGGCGGCGAGATCTGCGTAGGCAATCCAAAAGGGATTCACTGTGATGGAGCGGCTGCACCAGTCTATCGCTTCATCATATTGAGCGAGATGGCTGTGCGCATGACAGGCGTAGAAGTACCACGTGCTTAGGAGCGGATCGCGGGGGCTGAGCTGGATGGCCATTTGGAGTGGGGCAAATGCCTCCGCAGATCGGCCAACACGTATCTTGGCAGCGCCCAGCGCGCCATGAGCCGGGGCGAGACTAGGATTTATCCCGATTGCCGCCATATACTCGCTGACAGCAGCGTCGAGATTTCTGCCCTTGGCCCGTTGGATCTCGCCCTTTACAAAATGTGCCATTGCGTCGCTGGGAAATTGGGACAGAACCTGATCCACCGTTTTCTCAGCGCGCCGCAACTTATCGGCGGGTGCATCGGTCCAACGATAATTGACTTGTATTGCCAAAGTGTCTGCCAACCCCACGAGGGCCTTGGGGTAGCCGGGGTCGATCTGCAGTGCGCGCTCGAAGAGGGCACCCGACTCGGCTACCTGTTCGCGCGAATAGGGACGATTGAGCACGGCCAGGCCCTGCATTGTAAGATCGACCGCGTCGGGATTGTTGGGCCGCGCAACCTCCGCGTCGCGGCTTTCGTGGTTAGTCAGCTCGAGATCAAGCCGCCGCGCCAATCCACCCGTGATGACATCCTGAAGCTGCAACGATTTGGACCACTCACCGTCGACGCTCTCCGACCAGATCTGTGCGCCGGTTCGCGTATCGATCAGCCGGGCGTTGATCCGGACAATCGACTCCGTTCGGCGCAAGCTACCATCGAGGATATAACGGACGCCGAGTTCGCGGCGAACGCGCTTTGGGTCAACGTTCTTATAGGCACGGGCTGTACTCGGCGCGATCACGAAGCTGTCCTCGATCCGCGAGAGATCGGAGCTTAGATCGTCAGCAACACCTTCCGCAAAGTACTCCTGCTCGGGTTCGTTGCTCAAATTCGTGAATGGGAGCACGACAATCGATAGACGATGCTTCACCAATTGTGGCTCATTCCATCGCATGTACCAGTAACCAAGACCGCCGCCAGCCATGAACAGGAGAAGCGCCATTGTAAGACCCATCCGAGCTCGCCGGCTATGCGCAGGCCACTGGACAAACGGAAAGCCCGAAACGACCGGCAGCGTATCGGAGGGCCGCGAAGCATAGGCTCGGACTGGAAGAGCGATATTTTTGAGGTTCTGCTCGCCCAGATCGGCGAACTCGACCCCAACCTTGCCACGGACTTGATCGTAGGCGGCGGAGGATATGCAGATGCCGCCGGCCTTCGCGATGCCTTCAAGCCGCGCCGCGACATTCACGCCATCGCCAAAGATGTCGTTCGGCTCGACAATCACATCGCCGATATTAATTCCCACGCGGAAGACTATGCGCTTGGCTTCTGGATCATCGATTGTCAGTTCCTTGACGCGGGTCTGAAATTGTACCGCAGCTCGAACCGCTTCGACCGCGCTCGGAAATTCCGCCAAGAAGCCATCGCCGGTGTTCTTGACGATGCGGCCATCATGTTCGGCAACTGCCGGGGCGACTGCGTCCGTCAAAAGCGCAGTCAGTTTGGCATGCGTTGCCTCTTCGTCGTTGTGCATGAGCCGCGAATAGCCGGCCACGTCGGCGGCCAATATCGCCGACAGCCTGCGCGCGACCCGGGCTGGCCGCTCCTGCACCATGGCCGGCTCTCCAACCCGCTCATTTTTACGACGGATGCGTGACAGTGCCAACCGTGCGATGTCCACCCTGAGCGGTCCCATCGTTAAAACGTTAGCTGCCCTGACCGATTGTTCAGTGGACGCCTCTATGTCGCCGATTGGACCCTGAGCGGACTTTGGCTTGACCGAGGATGCCACGCGCCCAACTCTTATTAAACTCAGAGGGAGAGAAGGATGCTAGCGAACGCGAAGGTGGCCACCCGTCTTCCAGCCAAGGACCTAGATCGGGCGCGGGCGTTCTATTCCGAAAAACTCGGGCTCGACCCTGTCGAACAACGCGAAGGTGGACTGCGCTACATCTGCGCAAGTGGCGAGTTTGCGATATTCATCTCGGCCGGAGTGCAATCCGGCACGCACACGCAGATGGGCTGGGAAGTTGAGGATATCGAGGCAACGGTGTGCGAGCTTCGCGCGCGAGGAGTCAAGTTCGAGGAATATGACCTGCCCGGTCTGAAGACCGTTGAGGGGATCGCCGAGATAGCCGGGAATTACGCCAGCAAGGGTATCGGTGAGCGAGGCGCGTGGTTCCGCGACAGCGAAGGCAATCTTCTTGGAATCGGGCAGCCGGTCCGGTCCTGATGGGGGGGATCGCACATGTTGTCGGCGTGCATCGCTCCCTAGCAGCCGTGACGCAAAGGCCACGCGGGTTTGGTCCATCAGCGAAGCAACCCTCGTCTAACGGAGGTCCGTTCGTTGAGGCATGGCGGACCAGATTTGCTTCTGCGTTCATCCTGCGTTTCTTCGTGAAGGCGCTGTTCATAATGGAACGACGATTTTCTGCATTGGTCCCCGCTCATTGTCACGAAACCAATCTCCGGCCCGATCGTTGGCCCAATGCTCCGTCACTTGCGAGAGGAGTGCCAAATGAAGCGAACGATCCTCGCGCTCGCCGCAGTGGCTGCTCTAGCTGCGGGAGCGGTAACAACAGCAAACGCTGTTGAGTTTGGCATCGGTCCCGGCGGCGTCTATGTCGGACCGGACCGATACTACCGTGACTACGGTAACGATTACTACGGCGCTTGCCGCACCATCGTCGAACACCGGATCAACCGGTTCGGTGAGGATGTTGTGGTTCGCCGCCGCATCTGCGACTGACCGCAGTGAGTAACGGTTTGGGCCCCGACGCGCGTCCAGTACGTCGGGGCCCTTATTGTTTCGGCCCTCAGCTCTGCGAGAGAACAAGGCCGTGAAGTTTGGCGGCGCGGTGAGCGGTGGGGTTCAGCCGCGCACGTGCGCCATGATTATGCCAGCGCGCTAGGCTGCGTGCCGCATGCGTTCGACACTCTGGGTTATATGGTTTCCGGCATCGTCAGCCACCTTCAGAGACATGTCCGCCATCCGGCGGCTGGTATCCAAGGCGCTACTGATCGTGTCGCGCATCAGATCAGTCTGCACGGCCGCCAAATCGTGAGGAGTTCGGCAGCGCCAGAGTTCATTCATGCGATCCATGGTCCGATCGATCTGCTGTCGAACGAAATCGAAGTACTCGCGCGACATGCCGTTCATTCCTTTGGCGACTGCGGTCGTAGAGTACATGATGGCTTCGGCGTTGCGGACCGAGCGTTCCGTTGCCCGCTGCGCTTCATTGCCCGTCAAACCGAACGTGAGACCAAGCTGATCAGTCGAGCGGCCCATCATCGCGGTGGCCATGTCGACGCCGAAGCGCCACGTGTTTTGCAGCATCTCGGCATTTTGTTGCAGTAGATGGCTGCTGGCTTGGGCGACCTCTTCGCCGGCCTCAGCAGTAGCTAGGCCGATCCGTCTGGTCTGCTCCGCGGTCCTCTCGGCGGCGCGGCGGATTGTGTCCTCAGGGCTTTGGGTAGACTTTTCCTCCTGGCGTGGATTGGCCATTAGTTGCTCCATCGTTGTTGTTGGTGAGGTCGGAGCCTATGCCCTCCGTCACAGGTGCGATCCTACGCGAGCAAACGTGGGCATTTCTGGACCGTTCCGGGGCGAGCGAATTTTAATCAATCCTCCGCCATTGCGCGCAGGAACGAGCGGTGCAACTTCCCTGAGGGCACCGGTGGCCACGGCGGGACCCGGACTCACCGACAAGCGCCATTTCTACTTCAATTCGCCGGCGACGGCGGTCACCTGCGGCGCACAGGCGCAGCGGCCGGCCGCAATTCCATTCTCGATATGCCTGCTGCGATGTTCATACCTGTTTGCGCCTGGACGGATACCGGCTGCAAGGCGATCGTGCGATCCGAGCCGCCCACCAGGAGGTTGGCGCCAACTCCGGCACCAACTGTGCCGCCGGCGGTCGCGCCCGCATAGGTTCCGGCCAACGCGGCGTGGCGAACCGCCGTCGGAGCATAAACGGCCCAAACGAGCTGACCGCCGGACGTGGCTCCTATATCGAGACCAAGCGTGCTGACGGTGCCTTCGTAAGCCTCGCGCGCCCTGCCTCTCGCCGATGCATAGATGCAGCTCAACTGCCGTTGTCCAGCAACGATCATGCCGACTCCGGGCGATATGTTGCACGTGAGCGTGCCGACTCTCGGTCGTCCGGCCTCCTGCGCCGTTGCCGGAACCGTGGCGAGCACGAGAGCGAGGGCCGCGCACGCTGTCGCCAAATTGGTCAGCCTTGTTTCGTTCAGCGTTGTCCCAATCATGAGGGCCTCCATCGAGCGTATTCGATGGTCCTTCAATGCGCGCTGAGCCCGCGATGTTCCCGTTGGTGGCGCACGTCGAAGACGTGCGAGTGAGCCCAATGCGGGGGAAATATTGAGTGACCGAGCGTCCTCAAACGGCTCTTGCTCTGCGGCCCACTTTGGCACGCCGTCTTCGGCCGATTGTTCTCGCTTCTGCGTTTCGGAGCCTGCTTCGAAGCGTCTCCACTTCTCGAAGCCCCGCCACAATCGCTTGCACACGCTCGCGCAGGACAGCGCAAGTATAGACCTGACCAGTACTGGACATCGCTGCCTCAGAATATGATTTGAACCAAGAAGTCGACGAAAAGACCAAGGAAGGAATATTCGCTAGGCCGAAGTCAGTGGGCTAAAGCTGCAGTCGCCAGATGCTCCCAGTACTCAGCCTCTGCGAGCAGTTTCCAGCTTCTGTCAGGATGAAGTGCGGCAGTCTGCCGGCAAAGTGACGCCATTGCGCGAAAGCGGCGGGCAGCTTCCATTCCAAACCTCCCATGTTTTCCCCAACATATTTTTGTATTTTATGATGGAGTCATCATGATTATCGGAAATAACTAAATTTGTCGTTTGTTGGCAGTTAATTAGGTTCCGGCGGCGCGCCTGCGTGAAATGAATTTCGCTTTTGGCTTCACATTAGTTTCGAATGCTTCGGTGCTCGGTCGTGTTGCGCGCCGATAGCGCATCTCCGCACAATCGACGCGCTAGGCGAGCTGATCATCTCCGCTCCCAACCATGAGATCGCAATGATGCAGACCGTCGAGGTCCACAAGCCCTAAGCTGCGGGGTGGAAACGACCGAATTGGCATCCGGTAGGGCTGATCCGGGCCCCGCCGGGCTTCCCCTGACGGCTCGCATGGCCTATGACGCTGCAACGCAAAAATCCCCCCAAAAGACCCCATGATCCGCCTCGACAACGTCAGCAAGCAAGCCGGCCACCAGATCCTGTTCATCGAAGCCTCCGCGGCCCTCAACAAGGGTGAGAAGATCGGCCTCGTCGGCCCGAACGGCGCCGGCAAGACCACATTGTTCCGGATGATTGCCGGCGAGGAACTGCCCGACGAGGGCCAGGTCTCGACCGATCGCGGCATCACCATCGGCTATTTCAACCAGGACGTCGGGGAGATGAGCGGCCGCAGCGCCGTGGCCGAGGTGATGAATGGCGCAGGTCCTGTCAGCGAGGTCGCAGCCGAGCTGCGCGAGCTCGAGGCCGCGATGGCGGACCCTGACAAGGCCGACGCGATGGACGAGATCATCGCCCGCTACGGCGAGGTGCAGCACCGTTTCGAGGAGCTCGACGGCTATGCGCTCGACGGCCGTGCGCGCGAAGCGCTGTCAGGCCTCGGCTTCAGCCAGGAAATGATGGACGGTGACGTCGGTAAGCTCTCCGGCGGCTGGAAGATGCGCGTGGCGCTGGCCCGCATCCTCCTGATGCGCCCCGACGTCATGCTGCTCGACGAGCCGAGCAACCATCTCGATCTCGAAAGCCTGATCTGGCTGGAAAAATTCCTGCGCGATTACGAAGGCACGTTGCTGATGACCTCGCATGACCGCGAGTTCATCAACCGCGTGATCTCCAAGGTGATCGAGATCGATAGCGGCTCGCTCACCACCTACACCGGCGATTACGAATTCTACGAGCAGCAGCGGGCGCAGAACGAGAAGCAGCAGCAGGCCCAGTTCGAGCGCCAGCAGGCCATGCTGGCCAAGGAGATCAAATTCATCGAGCGCTTCAAGGCGCGCGCCTCGCATGCGGCCCAGGTGCAGAGCCGGGTCAAGAAGCTCGACAAGATCGAGCGGGTCGAGCCGCCGCGCCGCCGCCAGAGCGTCGCGTTCGACTTCCCGCCGGCGCCGCGCTCGGGCGAGGATGTCGTCGCGCTGAAGAATGTCCACAAGGGCTACGGCAATAAGCGCATCTATGACGGCCTCGATTTCATGATCCGCCGCCGCGAGCGCTGGTGCGTGATGGGCATCAACGGCGCCGGCAAATCGACCTTGCTCAAGCTCATTGCCGGTGCGAGCGAGCCGGACGAGGGCACGGTCGCGCTCGGGGGCAGCGTCAAGATGGGCTATTTCGCCCAGCACGCGATGGATTTGCTCGACGGCGAACGCACCGTGTTCCAGTCGCTGGAAGACGCGTTTCCGACCGCGGGGCAGGGCTCCTTGCGTGCGCTCGCCGGCTGCTTCGGCTTCTCCGGCGACGACGTCGAGAAGCGCTGCCGGGTGCTGTCGGGCGGCGAGAAGGCGCGCCTGGTCATGGCCAAGATGCTGTTCGATCCGCCGAACTTTTTGGTGCTGGACGAGCCGACCAACCATCTCGACCTCGCCACCAAGGAGATGCTGATCACGGCGCTGTCGGATTTCGAGGGCACCATGCTGTTCGTCTCGCATGACCGGCATTTCTTGGCGACGCTGTCGAACCGCGTGCTGGAGCTGACCCCGGAGGGGATTCACCAGTACGGCGGCGGCTATACGGAATATGTCGCGCGCACCGGGCAGGAGGCGCCGGGGTTGCGGAGCTAGCATTTGCGGCGTGCCTTGACGCATTGACGTTCGCCGCTACGCTCCCTCCAAACGGCAGGGGTATCGCATATTGTGTTGAGCAGCCTGAGTGCACGCCTCGTCCTTCGAGACGACCGCTCCGCGGTCTCCTCAGGATGAGGCTGAGCGGAATCGCCGCCTGAAAAAACTGCTGCCGCGCACTCGCCCTCATCCTGAGGAGCCCGCCAAAAGCGGGCGTCTCGAGGGATAGGTCGCAACTGAGCCGGTCAAATGCGATAGCCCTGCTCCAAAAGGGAGCAAACAACCATGAAGCAACTCCGGATCGGCGACATCACCATCGATGCGGTGATCGAGCGGGAAGGGCCGTGGCGGCGGCCGCAGGATTTCTTCCCGGCCTATGACGAGGGCGTGTTTGCCCGTCATTTGCCGACGATGGAGCCGGAGGTGTTCGATGCCGCACGCGGCATGATGGTGATCACCTACCAGACCTTCGTGGTCCGCACGCCGCGCTACACGATTTTGGTCGACACCTGTACCGGCGAGGACAAGGGCCATCCGCCGCCGTTCGATTTCCCCGGCAAGGAGCGCTGGCGCAACGAATTGTTCGCGCTCGGCATCGGCTTCGAGCAGATCGACTACGTGTTCTGCACGCATCTGCATATCGACCACACCGGCTGGAATACCACCTTGCGCGACGGGCGCTGGGTGCCGACGTTCCCGAATGCCAAATACGTCTTCCACAAGCGTGAGTATGCGGCCTGGGATGCCGAGCACGCCAAGGGAGACAACCCGCCCGGCACCGTGTTTCGCGACAATTGCCTGCCGATCGTCGAAGCGGGGCAGGCGCTATTGGTCGATGACGACTACGCGCTCGACGACACCGTGACGCTGACGCCGACGCCGGGGCATTCGCCCTGCCATTGCTGCGTGAACATTGTCTCGAAGGGCCAGCGCGCGGTGGTCGCGGGCGATCTCATGCATCATCAGATCCAGTGCCGCGAGCCGGACTGGTCGGCGAAGCCGGATTGGGATCCGAAGCAGTCGGCGGTGTCGCGGCGAAAGTTCTTCGCGTCCGTTGCGGACACCGACACGTTGATCCTGCCGGTGCATTTTCCGGCGCCGACGGCCGGACTGATCAAGCCACTCGGCGACGCGTTCGATTATCGCTTCAAGCGGGAGTGAAGTTTCTCTTTCGTCATGGCCGGGCTCGTCCCGGCCATCCACGATCTTTGCGACGGAAACAAGAACGTGGATGCCCGGGACAAGCCCGGGCATGACGAATTGTGCAGCAACTGTTCGCTAGAAAAGCTGCGAATTCGTAGCGCCTTACGCGCTGGTCTCGCACTTCTTCATAAAGCTGTTCTTGGCGGCGCCGGCGAGCGGCTTGCCGTCGGCGCCGACGGCCTTGGGCGCGCACGCGTCGGCCTTGCACTTCTTCAGGAACGAGGTCTTGGCGGCACCGGCCAGGGGCTTGCCGTCCTTGCCGATCGCCTTGCTCTCGCAGGTTTCTTGCGCGAAGGCCGAACCCGCTGCAAAGGTGGCAACGATCGCCGCGAGGAAAATCCGCTTCATCATGGGTGTCTCCCTAAACCAGAAATGGCAGGAGGATTGGAGCCGGGAATCGTGGCGCAATCAAGCAGGATGAGCGGGCGTAGTCGGTTCGGCCTGCCGATTTTTCGGGCGCGATCGGCAAACGCCCCACTTATTGCACTGCTCGCTGACCAGGCCGGGCGATCCTGCTAGCTTCGGACGGTTGAGATAGAGAGAGGGAGCATCGTGATGGACGCCGTGATCCCGATAGACCAGGAAGCCGCCGACCGGCATTCTCACCTGGTTCAGCCGCAGGAGATGGACTGGCAAAAGACGCGCTTTCCGGGGTGCGAAGCCAAGACCCTGCTGTTCGATCGCAGCAGCGGTCTGATGACCGCCTTGATGCGCTTTGCCCCCGGATCGGTGCTGCCCGATCACGAGCATGTCGGCATCGAGCAGAGCTACGTCATCGAGGGCGCGCTCGTCGACAAGGACGGGCCAGCCAAGGGGATCGCCTGCAAGGCCGGGGAATTCATCTGGCGCGAGGCGGGCAGCCGGCACGCCGCTTGGTGCCCGGACGGCGCGTTGATCCTGGCGATCTTCCAGGTGCCGAACAAGTTCTTCGAAGCCGATGGCCGCGTCGTCGATGCCGCCGGCCAGGATTGGGAGGAGACGTGGGGGCACACCGACGCGCAGCGGGCGCGGAGCATTTAGCCGGTCCTGTAGCCCGGATGGAGCGAAGCGCAATCCGGGGGCAGACCAACCGTATCGCTCGACCGTCCGCGTGAGACGAAACCCGGATTACGCTTCGAGAGTGGGCAAGAATTGTGTTTCGCCCCTGATTATATGGCGTAGCCGAGGGTCGGGCGTATTTTTGCTTGGAAGCGCGGTGCCGTGGC
>NZ_FNCU01000094.1:0-9149 GCF_900099855.1 Bradyrhizobium sp. Rc2d
GACTGGATTGCACCCGATTGAGATAACCGTAAATGTAAAGCTTCAGAAGGACTGCCGGATGATAGGAGGGCCGGCCCGTCTCCTTGGCGATCACACGCTCAAACCCCATTCCATGCAGATCGAGCGCCTCGACGAACACGTCGATCACATGGACCGCGTTGTCTTCGCTTACCCAATCCTCCAAACATTCCGGCAAGAGCGTCAGCTGGGATCTGTCCGCACCTTCAACGAAGCGTCCCATCCGTATCCCCCATCAGGAAACGGAGGAATCGTAGCTGACTCGTGGCTTTTCACACAGCCAGGGTCACAAGGCGACGTCCCGAGGGTGGGGGCTGCGTGTCCGCTCGCCCCTGGAAAGCCGACATGCAGGATTCATAAGCACGCGACCTAGTTCGATCGCGGAGGTGCGCAAGCGCCGTCATGCGGACGATGCTTCGCATCGCCGCGAGAACCATGAAGGCCCCGCTGCTGCATCTCGGCCTTGATCCTTCGAGACGCACGCAAGAGCGCGCTCCTCAGGATGCGGGTTTGGCATCAACTATTTCGCAAACGATCGCGTCGGCGGCAGGTGCAGCGCCCATGCATCGACCTTGTCGCTGGCGCGCGGATAGATCTCGGTCACGATCGGATCGTGGCCGGGGATGAATCGATCAGGGTGACCGGCGAGGCGCTCGATCGTCTCCCAGGCCTGCGCCATGTCGCCGACATTGTAGACGATCGGGAACGGGCTCTTACGCTGGAGATTGGCGTAGTAATGCGCGGCATCGGACGCCAGCACCACCGGTCCGCGCGCGGTCTCGACCTTGACCACCTGCAAGCCGTCGGAATGGCCGCCGACGCGATGCACGGTGACGCCGGGCGCGACCTCGCCATCGCCGGAATAGAAGGTGACGCGCTCGCCATAGACATGGCGCACCATCTGCGTGACGTGCTCGACCGAGAACGGATGGCGCAAGAGGCCGTTGCACATGCAGCGGCCGGTCGCGTAGGCCATCTCGCGCTCCTGGAGATGGAAGCGCGCATGCGGGAAGCGATCGAGATTGCCGGCGTGGTCGTAATGCAGATGCGTCACGATGACGTCGCGAATCGCGGCAGCGGCGACGCCGAAGCGCTCCAGCGCGTCGACCGGATTGAGCGTCAGCTTGCGCGCTCGCGCGCTCGCCTCCTCGGCGTTGAAGCCGGTGTCGACCAGGATGTCGCGACCGTGCCCTCGGATCAGCCAGACGAAATAGTCGAGATCCTGCGCCGCGCTGTCATGCGGGTCGGGCACGAGGAAGTTCATGTGGGGGGTGCGCGGCGACATCGTCGCATAGCGCAGTGCGTAGATCTCGTAGACGTTTCCCATGACGCTGCTCTTTGTTTTGCTTTTTTCTGAGTGGACCAGAGACGAGCCGGCGGACCAAGCCATTGTCCGCCGCAAAGGTCAAACACCTGAGGTTGCGACGACCGCGGTCCTGCAATGTGAGACCAATCACATTTTGATCGCCTTGGCTGCCCTAACGTCCCGCGGACAGGATCGAGCCAGATCGCATCGAGTGCAACCATGACAGCCTCTTTATTCCCCTCGCAGCGCGGCCATGCCTTGCGGTCGATCGTCGCGATAAAGTCGAATCTCCAAGCGGTTGACGCCCCCCATCCCGGGTCTGATAATGCATGGAGCGAAAGTTAAGGTCGCCGCGGCGCAAGCTGGGAACGGTGCCTTTTTGGCTGGACCGCGCTGATTATGAAAATTCGCTTCCTTTTTCTGCTGCCTTTGCTGATCTCGCTTGTTCCGACTGCCCCGTCACTTGCGGCTGGCGACCGCTTTGCGCTGGTGATCGGCAACGCCAAATATCCGGACGCGGATGCCCCGCTGAAGGAACCGATCAATGACGCGCGCGATGTCGCCGACGAGCTCAAGCGCGACGGCTTTTCCGTCGAGATCGGCGAGAACCTGACCGGCGACGGTATGCGCCGCGCCTTCGACAAGCTCTACGGCAAGATCAAGCCCGGCTCCGTGGCGCTGGTGTTCTTCAGCGGTTTCGGCATCCAGTCCGCGCGTCAGAGCTACATGCTGCCGGTCGATGCGCAGATCTGGACCGAATCCGACGTGCGCCGCGACGGTTTCAGCCTGGAGACCGTGCTCGGCGAACTCAACACCCGCGGCGCTGGCGTCAAGATCGCGCTGGTCGATGCCTCCAGGCGCAACCCGTTTGAGCGCCGGTTCCGCAGCTTCTCGGCCGGCCTGACCCCGGTCATCGCGCCGAATGGCACGCTGGTGATGTATTCGGCGGCGCTGGCCTCGGTGGTCTCGGACGCCGGCGGCGAGCACAGCCTGTTCGTCCAGGAACTGCTGAAGGAAATCCGCGTCCCCGACCTGATGGCCGAGGAGACGCTGAACCGCACCAAGATGGGCGTCACCCGCGCCTCGCGTGGCGAGCAGGTGCCGTGGATATCCTCTTCATTGGCCGAAGATTTCTCGTTCATTCCAGGAGCCGGCGGATCGCGTCCGTCAACGACGCCGCCACCCGCGCCGCCGGCCGTGGTCGCCAACAACCCGCCGCCTGCACCACCCGCGCCGCCGAAGCCGGCCGACACGGCTGCGGCTCCTGCACCTCCCCCCGCTCCCCCTCCTGCGCCCGCACCGGCTCCCTCGCCGAAGCCGCAGGTCGAGGCTGCCCTGCCGCCACCGCCGCCGCCCGTGAAGCCGGTTGATCCCGGTCCCGCGCCGAGCACGGACAGCGGACCGAGCCCCGCCGTCCTGGCTGACGACCCCACGATCAAGAGCCTGACGGCCAAGATTGCCGCCAATCCGGACGACGTGAACGCGCTGTACCGGCGTGGCCAGGTCTATGCCAGCAAGGGCGCCTACAACCTCGCCATCAAGGATTTCGACGATACGCTCCGCATCAATTCGAAGGACGTCGAGGCGCTGAACAATCGCTGCTGGACCCGCACCGTGGTCGGCGATCTCCAGGGCGCGCTCAAGGATTGCAACGAGGCGCTGCGGCTGCGGCCGAACTTCGTCGATGCGCTGGATAGCCGCGGGCTCGTCAACCTGAAATCGGGCGCGGTCAAGAACGCCATCGCCGATTTCGACGCGGCCCTGAGGATCAACCCGCGCCTGACGTCCTCGCTCTACGGACGCGGTCTCGCCAAGCAGCGCAACGGCTCCGCCCAGGAAGGCGCGCTGGACATCGCCAATGCCAAGGCGATGGACCCGAACATCGTTCAGGAATTCGCAAGCTACGGAGTGCGTTGATATTTTTTTGGGTTGAGGCAGCAGACGCCTCGAACCTTCAACAGCCCAAGGAAGACTAATGGGCGGATGCCGCAAGGGGGCCTTTCCCGAGGGCTTGTTGCAGGAATTTGGAAATGCGCGAGCTGGCTGCGCAGGAGGGACTGCTATGAAATTGGCTGCAAAGGGACTGACCGCGATCCTGTCCATCATCACCATCGGCGCCGCTCTGTCGCTGCCGGCGCAGCCCGCCTTCGCGGGCGACGAAAGCAACAGCAAGAACGTCACCGAGGACGAGATCGTCCGCGCACTCGCGCCGCCGCCGAAGAAGCCTTTGACCCGCGGCCTCTCGATCGCCCCGCAGGCCGATCCCGCGCCGAACGCGGCGGAGACCAAGCTGATCCAGTCCGTGCGCGGCCGCTCGACACGCTCGCTGTCGTCGACCGAGCGCGAGGAAATCGCCTCCGTCGCCAAGGACAAGCCGAACATCGATCTCGAGATCACGTTCGACTACAACTCCGCCAATATCAGCACAAAATCGATGCCTTCGGTGCAGGCGCTCGGTCGCGCGCTGACCAGCCCCGACCTGAAGGGCTCGACCTTCGTGGTCGCCGGTCACACCGACGCCGCCGGCGGCGAAGCCTACAACCAGGACCTGTCGGAGCGCCGCGCGGATTCGATCAAGCGCTACCTCGTCGACAAGTACGGCATCTCGGCGACCGACCTCGTCACCGTCGGCTATGGCAAGAGCAAGCTGAAGGATCCGAGCCAGCCGATGGCGGAGGTCAACCGCCGCGTGCAGGTCGTCAACATGGAAAACAAGACCACCGCATCGAAGTAAGCACGACGCAATCCTTTGCAGTGACACGTCGTGATGTGGTGTAACGTCTCGCTTCCAAAGCGCGTCCCGCAGCCTTGCGGGACGCCGCTTTATTTCGGGGAAACGCTCTCGATAGGCCTCGTACGGACGGCCGTGAGCCAGGCCAGGGTGATCCGGCGATGAACCTTTCCGCATATCTCAAGCCGGCCGGAACGGTGGCGTTCGTCGTCGCGCTCGGCATCGGCTATTATCTGTTCGAGCATCGGCGCCGCCCCGAGGCGAAGGAAACGCCGGGCGAGGCGCTCGTCATCGTGACGAAGTCGACCAATGCCTGCTTCTCCGACCTCGTGCGGGTGACCGGCTTCTTCGTGCCGCGCCGCGAGGCCGTGGTCGTTGCCGACCAGGAAGGCTCGCGGGTCACCGACCTCTTCGTCACCGAAGGCACTGTTGTCACCGACAATCAGGAGCTGGCGCGCCTGACCGCGCCACCGCAGATGCCCGGCCAGCCGCAGCGCCCCGGCCCGCAAGGCCCGCTCTCGCTGAAGGCGCCTGCGCCGGGCCTCGTCACCGAGGTCCGCACCATCGTCGGCGCGCCGGCCTCGCCGCAGGCCGGCCCGATGTTCCGCATCGCCGTCAACAACGAGATCGAGCTCGACGCCCAGGTCCCGGCGGTTCACATGCCCAAGCTCAGCTCCGGCGCGACCGTGCGCATCAGCCGCGACGACGCGCCTGATCTGATCGGCCGGGTCCGGCTGGTTGCGCCCGAAATCGACCGCACGACCCAGCTCGGGCGCGTCCGCATCAGCGTCACCAACAATCCCTCGCTGAAGGTCGGCGTATTCGCGCGCGCCTCGATCGACGCCAAGCGAAGCTGCGGCGTCTCGATCCCCAAGACCGCGATCGACCATCTCACCGTGCAAGTCGTCAAAGGCAATATTGTCGAGACGCGCAAGGTGCGGGTCGGACTGTCGTCCGACAGCGCGACGGAAATCCTGGAAGGGCTCGAGGTCGGCGAAATCGTCGTCGCCGACGCCGGCTCTTCGCTCCATGATGGCGACCAGATCAAAACCATGTTCGCCGATGAACTCGATCGCACGCGGGTACGCTGATGGCTCTTAATATCTCGGCATGGTCTATACGTCATCCGCTGCCGTCTGTCGTCTTTTCGATCATCCTGCTGATTCTCGGCTGGACCTCCTTCACCAAGCTCGCGATCACACGGCTGCCGTCGGCCGACATCCCCGTGATCTCGGTTGCGGTCTCGCAGTTCGGCGCAGCGCCAGCCGAGCTCGAATCCCAGGTCACCAAGACGGTTGAAGACGCCGTCTCCGGCGTCGAGGGCGTGCGGCACATCACCTCTTCGATCACCGATGGCCTGTCGGTCACCACGATCCAGTTTGCGCTGGAGACCAACACGGACCGCGCGCTCAATGACGTCAAGGACGCGGTGACGCGCGTGCGCTCCAACCTGCCGCAGAACGTCACCGAACCGCTGATCCAGCGCGTCGACGTCATCGGCCTGCCGATCGTCACCTATGCCGCGATCTCACCCGGCAAGACGCCGGAGCAGCTCTCCTATTTCGTCGACGACGTCGTCAAGCGCGCGCTGCAAGGCGTGCGCGGCGTCGCCCAGGTCGAGCGCATCGGTGGTGTCGAGCGCGAGATCCTGGTCTCGCTCGATCCCGACCGTTTGCAGGCGATGGGGCTGACCGCGGTCAATGTCAGCCAGAGCCTGCGCGGCACCAATGTCGACGTCGCCGGCGGCCGCGCCGAGATCGGAAAGAACGACCAGGCCATCCGCACGCTCGCCGGCGCCAAGACGCTGGGCGATCTTGCCGGCACCATGATCCCGCTGTTCGGCGGCGGCGAGGTCCGGCTCGATGATCTCGGCACCGTCACCGACACCATCGCGGACCGCCGCACCTTCGCCCGATTCAACGGCGAGCCGGTGGTCGCGCTCGGCATTAAGCGCTCCAAGGGCGCCAGCGATGTGAAGGTGGCCGAGGCCGTGCAGAAGCGCATCGACGCGCTCAAGACCGCCTATCCCGACGTCGATTTGAAGCTGATCGACACCTCGGTCGAATATACCAAGGGCAATTACCACGCGGCGATCTCGACCCTGTTCGAAGGCGCCATCCTCGCCGTCGTCATCGTGCTCCTGTTCCTGCGCGACCTGCGCGCGACCATCATCGCCGCGATCTCGCTGCCGTTGTCGATCTTCCCGGCGTTCTGGGCGATGGACCTGCTCGGCTTCTCGCTGAACCTCGTCAGCTTCCTCGCCATCACGCTGTCGACGGGTATTCTGGTCGACGACGCCATCGTCGAGATCGAGAACATCGTCCGGCACATGAATATGGGCAAGTCGCCCTATCGTGCCGCGTTAGAGGCTGCCGACGAGATCGGCCTCGCGGTGATCGCGATCTCGCTGACGATCATCGCGATCTTCGCACCCGCGAGCTTCATGTCGGGCATCGCCGGGCAGTTCTTCAAGCAGTTCGGCATCACCGTTTCGGTGCAAGTGTTCTTCTCGCTGCTCGCGGCCCGCTTCGTCACCCCAGTGCTGGCCGCCTACTTCCTCAAGCACAGTTCGCATGAGGAGCCGCCGCCCGGCCGCATTTTGCGGTCCTATCATGGAATCGTGGCCTGGTCGGTCAGGCACTATTTCATCACGGTGCTGATCGGACTCGGCATCTTCGCCGCCTCGATCTGGAGCATCACGCTGCTGCCGCAGGGCTTCCTGCCGGCGCAGGACAGCGCCCGCTCGCTGCTTGCGCTCGAGCTGCCGCCGGGCACTCAGCTCGCCTATACCGAAAAGGTCACCGAGGACATCGTCGCGCGCCTGCGCAAGCGGCCCGAGGTGAAGAGCATCTTCGTCGACGGCGGGCGCGTCCCGCCGGGCACCCAGGAAGTCCGGCGCGCCGCCCTGATCATCAACTACACGCCCAAGGACAGCCGCGACATCACTCAGCGCGAGCTCGAGTTCTCGATCAGCCAGGAGCTGGAGAACGTTCCCGACATCCGCTTCTGGTTCCTGGACGAGAACGGCTTGCGCGCGATCTCGCTGGTGGTGACCGGAGTCGATCCCAACATCGTCAACAACGTCGCGAGCGAGCTTGCGACGCAGATGAAGCGTATTCCCACCATCTCCAACGTGATCTCGGAAACTTCGCTGGAGCGACCCGAACTGCGCATCGAGCCGCGCGCCGATCTCGCCGCGCGGCTCGGCGTCTCGACCGAAAGCCTGTCGCAGACCATCCGCGTCGCCACCATCGGCGACGTCGGGCCTGCACTCGCCAAGTTCGACGTCGGCGACCGCCTGGTGCCGATCCGCGTTCAGCTCGAGGATGCCGCGCGCGGCAATCTGAAGACGCTCGAGCAGCTCCGCGTGCCGCTCGGCGAGCACGGCGAGAAGGGCGGCGTGCCGCTCTCGGTCATCGCCGACGTCAAGCTCGACCAGGGCCCGACCAGCATCAACCGCTACGACCGTGAGCGACAGGCGACCGTTGCGGCCGACCTCGTCGGCTCCGCCGCGCTCGGCGACGCCACCAAGAAGATCTACGAGCTGCCGGTGATGAAGAGCCTGCCGAAAGGCGTGAAAGTGTCACCCTCGGGCGACGCCGAAAGCCTCAACGAATTGTCTGACGGCTTCGCCACTGCGATCACGGCCGGCCTGATGATGGTCTACGCCGTGCTGGTGCTGCTGTTCGGCACCTTCCTGCAGCCGATCACCATCCTGTTCTCGCTGCCGCTCTCGATCGGCGGCGCGATCGCCGCCTTGCTCGTCACCGGCAAGCAGCTCACCACGCCGGTGTGGATCGGCATCCTGATGCTCATGGGCATCGTCACCAAGAACGCGATCATGCTGGTGGAATTCGCCGTCGAATCCATTCACGCCGGCAAGCCGCGCGAGGAGGCCATGATCGACGCCGGCATGAAGCGCGCCCGCCCGATCGTGATGACCACGATCGCGATGGCCGCGGGCATGATGCCGAGCGCGCTCGCGGTCGGCGCCGGCGGCGAGTTCCGCTCACCGATGGCGCTCGCGGTGATCGGCGGCCTGATCTTCTCGACCATCCTGTCGCTGGTGTTCGTGCCTGCGATGTTCATGGTGATGGACGATTTCGGCGCCCTGATCTGGCGCTTCGGCAAGCGGCTGATCGTGCACAGTGAGGACGCGGAGGCTGCCGGCCACCACGGAGCAGCTCCGGCGGAAGCCACACCAGCGCCGAAGAACATCGCGCGCCCAGCGGCGGAGTGAATCTTCCTTCGCGACCCAGAGCTCGACATGAGCGAACGAAGTGCTATCTTTTAGGCATGCCCCTCGTAAGTCGCACGCTTGAGATCGACGCTGATACCGATGCCAGGCTCAGGGAAATCGCCTCTGAGCGCGGGAAGGACGTCGCAACAGTCCTGGCCGAGGCCGTCGCCTTGCTGGATTCGGTCGTCGATCTTGTTGACCCTGACATCGAGGAAGATCGCAGGCGCTACGAAGAATATAAGCGCACCGGTCTTGCCGTCTCGCTCGATGACGTCAAGACGTGGGTGGCAAGCTGGGGTTCTGTTGACGAGTTGCCTCGCCCCCACCCACGCAAGATCAGATGATCCTGCTTTCGCCGGCCGCCGCTGAAGATATCGAGCGGCTGCGAAGCTTCCTTGATACAGTCAATCCAGACGCCGCAAAGCGCGCCTTGGCCTTGATTTGGAAGGCCATCGACCGACTGCAGGACTTGCCGGCTTTGGGTAGGCCGACGGAAGACGCGAGCATCCGCCAGATCATCGTCCGCTTTGGTTCTTGGTTGTGTGCAAACGCATAGGCCTGACGCGGCGTGGTCGCCAAGTATTGCGCGCGGCCGGTATTTGCGTATCGAATCGTCCAATGACCGGCCAAAGTAGGTACCGCGACCGGGGGATTGTAGTTTTGGACGCACTTCCGGCCGTCAGGCGGCGCGGATGGCTGCAATCAGGCTTGGTTTGCCGAGGATGTTCATCACCCGTGTGAGGTTATAGGCGAGAACATGCAGCGCCATCTCAGCAGCGACATTCCGCAGGCGCTTCATCAGGAAGTGGGTCGCACCCATACGGGCCTTGATCGTGCCGAAGGGATGCTCGACC
>NZ_FNCU01000108.1:0-2900 GCF_900099855.1 Bradyrhizobium sp. Rc2d
TAGAACTCGATACTCAGGTTCAGCAGAAGAAGGCTGCTGACGAAGCTCGGATGAGAGCCGAGCAAGCTGCCGCTGACGCTAGATTGAGAGCACAGGAAGAAACCGCTGAACGAGCAAGGCAAGAGCAGGCTGAAGAGAAAGTCCGGCGACAGGATTGTCCATACGTGGTGGACCGTTCATTGCCTCGCTGCGAGAATTTCTATTCCGATTATCCAGACCCGGTTTGTTTCAAATATGAAACTTTTTGCACTCGCCGGAGGTACTAGCAGGCGAATGGCAAGGGTATTTACACAATCACATCCATAAGGTCTGTTCCTGATAAGACTGTCGTTGCTGCATAGGAAAATTCCCATGAGGGCTCTTAGCGTAAGTCTTGTAATTGCGACGATCGTATGTACTGCGTCTCTAACTGCAGCGGCAAAGGACAGTAAGGCCCGCAAGGAGGGTACTGGCACTACATTTTCTGCTCCCGTTAAAGTTTACATCGAGGACGACGATGAGGCCAAAGCGCAGAATCCTCCTGCCAATCAATCGATGATGACTGCGCCGTCGTCGGCACCCGATGCTCCTCAGGTTTCGAACAGTGAGGCTCACGAAGCCGCAGAGACGCTGGACTTGTCACTTCAATGCGCCAGCAAGCCCATTCGCTACCAAGACCAACATCTCAACCACACCGTTACAAAATCCTTGGGAGACGAGAAGCGGCTTCAGTTTACGGCTGAAGTGAAAGAGGGTGATAAAGCGCCGTACACCCTCGCAGTGTCGGTGGCCTATAAGGATTTAAATAATGTCGAGCTTGATCGCCCGCTGGATCAAACATTCTTGGACGGACGTCCCGTCGTAAATGTGAAGGTTTACTGCAAGAAGTCTGCTCCCAATTGCGTCGATGTTGGCTTCGTCATGGGCTCTCGGACTTCTGTCACTTTCGTGCCGGCGTGCAATATCGAGACTGCACAAAGAGCAAGATTAGCGATCGACACCCTTATTAAGTTCAACAACTAAGGTGATCCGTGCTCCGTCCTTATTCCCCGCTTCTGGCGGCCGTCATTTTGGCGGGCCTGTACACACCGTTAATGTCAGCCGAGGCGGACAAACCTCCCCTCCCGCCGTCCGACCCTAAGAACTACGACGAATGTCGAGCGTATCAAATCAAGCAGAACGAATACGTTCATAGCGCTCAAGAGCGGAGCCGAGCATGCACGGAACCGCTGTGGAAGGTTAAGGGGGCGAAAATGATCGACTTCAAGCCTTCATGCGGAGGGCCATCCATTGCGACTTTCGAGAAGTGCAAGGATGTCTTTGATGCCTCGTGGTGCTCGACTACTGGCTATGGAGAAAAGCTTCGTGCATGTAACGCAAAGGCTGCCGCAGCAGTTCGTAAGCCCTTAGACGATGCAAATGCGGCGAATGAGGCTCATAGAGCGCAGGAGCGAGTAAAGGCTCTTCGGGAGCAGTGCAGCAAGGAATCCGTTTTGCCAAAGCCTGCTGCCTGCAAGGAGGTGGAAGGGGCTGGATCGGGGCTCGATGATCTGCTCCCGAAAGACAAGTGACCGACTCACGTCAAGCATGGAAAGATTTGATACTTGCGCTTGGAGCTTGGACTTGGCTCGGTGCTGCCAATCCAAGTTTTGCCTTGGATCAAGTCACCCAGCGCCAGCATGATCTGCTATCTGGAAATGGAGTCTCTACTCGATCGACAATGAAGCATACGACGGTGAGGAAGCGTCGTTTTTTATAAATGAGCGTGAGGTGAGCGTTCCTCACCACTGCAATTGGTTCCTGCGTAATCTTGAGGTCGAAGGGAACGCTCTTCGCGACTTACCCTCCTCGACGTGCTCCAAGCCTTAGGCGGTTCTCGCTACGAAGTAGATGAGATCGAGCTCAAGCTTTATCCCTTGGACCGCAGCGGAGCCAAAGCCCTTCTCTTTAGACGGAATAGGAGGCCGGTGACGCCTTAGCTAAGATGCCGGAGCAACTAGCTGCACGACTTAGCCGCAATATAGGCCGGAAATTTTCTTCGTCCTACTCGAGAACTCTATATTGATTCGATCAGCGTGATAGTCTGCTGTTCTTGGGCAGCCTTCACATAGAAAGCGTGACGTTGGCAATCGCAGCCATCGAAGAAATGCTACCGGCTTCCCTTTGAAATGTGCAAGCAGACGGGCTCCGCATTCATCCGGGTTACGGGCAAATGCGTTTTCAGCTCCAATGCATTCAACTAGAAGCAAAGCACAAGCTAGCAGTATCAGCTTTCTGAATGATCGCACTATCATCAGTAGCGCCACATTTTCGCTGGACGCCCCTCCCCCTCGTTTCTAGTCCACTTAGGTGGTAGACATTCAGAGCTGCTCGGCTGAGCAAGAGGTTGTTATCGAATCATGCCGGAAGCATCCGAAACTATCCAGCAGGCTCGTAGAAGCAAATAACATCAACCGTTTGCCCCCCGTCATAGTTTTTTCTACGAGCCGAACTTATGCCTCGCACGTCCCAGCATTTTCCTCCCAGGTAACGTTCGAAATTTCCATTATATCCGCCATTCAAGTGATGTTTTGAATAGCAAACGTAGAGATTTTCTTCGGCGCCGCATTGGTAGACAACATGCCTACTAAGTGATCGCTCTACGTTGACGTCTACCTGTTCGTCGTTATAGGCAATTCCGGCCATGGACGAAAAAGCTGGATATTGCTTAACCTGTGGTAACACAGGTGGCTGGCTCTTTCGTATAGTCGCCTGCCTAGCCGCATCAGCAGCCGCCTGTCTCGCTGCCTCAGCTGCCGCTTGCCTCTGCCGTTCAGCTGCTTCTTGCTGTGCTCTCAATCTAGCGTCAGCGGCAGCTTGCTCGGCTCTCATCCGAGCTTCGTCAGCAGCCTTCTTCTGCTGAACCTGAGTATCGAGTTCTA
>NZ_FNCU01000026.1:0-111334 GCF_900099855.1 Bradyrhizobium sp. Rc2d
CTTCACATAGGCCGGCGGCATCAACCGCACCTCGTGGCCATACCGGCCGATCACGCGCGCCCAATGATGAGCGCTGCCGCAAGCCTCCATGCCCACCAGGCACGGCGGCAACTGTGCGAAAAACTTCTCGACCGAGGCTCGCTTGAGCTGGCGCCTCACCACCACAGCTCCCGACGCGTCAATCCCGTGGACTTGAAAAACGTTCTTCGCCAGATCAACCCCAATCGTGCTAATCTTCGTCATGGACGGCTCCCTTTGTCTGGTTCGACTCAACATCACCAGTCTGGCACACCGATGCCGTTCGGGGGCCGTCCATCCCATCATTGCGAGCGCAGCGAAGCAATCCAGGCCGCCTCTGCGGAGGGATTCTGGATTGCATCGCTGCGCTCGCAATGACAGTGCTACGAGACCGAAGAACTACTCCGCCGACAGCCGCACCATCTGGCGGCCGCCGTTCATTTCCTTGAGGCGGTTGACGAAGTTTTCCGGGCGCTGCCAGCGGTTGGGGACCTGCAGTCCCATGAATTCGGCGATGTCGCCGATGAAGCCGGTGCAGTTGGCGGTCTCGGCGTTCCACACCGGCGAGTTCGCCTGCAATTTCTTGATATAGGCGAATACGCGCTTGGCGTCGGCCTCGTTGAGGTACACGCGATAGCTCGCGGTCAGATATTCCGGATCGAGATCGCCGTAGCTCGCGCCGGTCTCGGAGGGCACAAAGGTGATGTGGCCGAGCACGTAAGCAAGCGTGTCGCCGGCGGGCGTGAGGCCCGCGACCTCGACCGCACGCTCGCTGGTCTTGCCGTACCAGACGAAGGCGTGGCCCCAGCTCGCGGCCGTGCGGGCACGGAAGTCGACGTAGTACGGACCTTTCTCCGCACGCGCGACGGGACGCCGCGTCGCTTGCGGCGCCGGTCGTGATGCGGTGTCGGTCGTAGCAAGCGCGTTCGCATCGGCAACGCGCTTGTTCGCTTCATGGGCCGAGGCCGAGGGCATCGTGCATGCGATCATGGCCGCGAGCGCGAAGCCCGCGAGGATGCAGGATCCGGATCGATCAGGTTTGTACGTCACGCTGTTGCCCCTCGACTCTCAGCCGCTTTACGCGAGATGCGTATCGTATTGCGCGTCAGTAACGCGCTGCGACCGGGCCGGGCGCCTTGCCGATCGGGGCCTTTCCAACCGGGCTCTTGCCAATCGGCATCTTGCCGATCGGAGCCTGCTCAGCCGGATAGACCGGCACGGGCTGGCGGCGCGGCAGATCCGCAGCGTTCGCAGCCGTCACCAGAGCAAGCGTGGCACCCAGAGCAATTACAATCTTCTTCACAGTCATACCCCTAGCAGGTTTGGTCCAAACACGGCGATGCCGTGCCCCCAGACACGCCTCACAGAAGGGCGGCCGAATGCGTCCAAGTTGCGGCGAGCGCGGGACATGTTGGCGGCATATGTCGGGCGCGCGGAGATGTGATGTGTATGGATGTTTCGGAGCTGCGTGATGGCTGTCCGTAGCCCGTAGGATGGGTAGAGCGAAGCGAAACCCATCAGGTGCTTCGCTGAGATGAGATGATGGGTTTCGCTCTAGCTCTACCTATCTTACGCCCGCCCCTGTATTTGTAGCCCGCATGAGTGAAGCGATATGCGGGAAACGTTCGCGGAGAGCGTGATCGCGGATGTCGCTTCGCTCATCCGGCTACGGGACGGTGCTTGCCGCTACAGCCGAAACTCGTTGGTCAGTTCGCCGATGCCGTCGATCGCGACGGTCACGGTGTTCACCGGCTCCTTCATGACGCCGACGCCGACCGAGGTGCCGACGGCGATGAGGTCGCCGGGGAGCAGGGTCATGTCGTGGGAGATTCTGCTGACCAGCTCCTGCGCGCTGAAGATCATGTCCGAGATCGGATAGTTCTGCCGCTCCGCGCCATTGAGGATGGTGCGGACCACGAGCTTGGCCGGATCGAGGCCGGTGGCGATGACGGGGCCGAACGGGCCGTAATCGTCGATGCCCTTGGCGCGGGCCCATTGCGGGAAGGTGGGGTCGCTGGTCAGGATGTCGTTTGCGGTGATGTCGTTGACGCAGGTGTAGCCGAAGATGAAGCTGTCCGCTTCGCCAGGGGAGACGCGGGCGCAGGTCCTGCCGATGACGATACCGAGCTCGCCCTCGTAAGTGGTCTTGCCGTCGTAATAAGAGGGACGGCGGATCACGGCACCAGGCGTCGTGATGCTGGTGGTGGCTTTCAGCAGATACAGCGGCTCCGGCGGCTCGGGCTGGTTCAGCTTGGCTGCGAGCGCGTGGAAATTATTCCAGAGCGCGACGATCTTGCTGGGCACGCAGGGCGCGCGCAGCTCGACGTCCGACAGCGCCAGAACCTTGCCGGTGGCCGCATGGCGGCCGAACATCTCGCCCTCGTGCACGCTGATGCCTGACGACGTCAGCGTGCCGAAGCCGGTCGCACCGGCGTGGCGGAAGCGCAGCCACTGTTTCATCTCGCCCGCCATCACGCCACCGCCAGTGCGCGAGGATCTGATGGTGTCGAGACGCCGTCATAGAGGCCGGCGATTCGGGCGCGCTGGGTCACCATCGCGAGCACCGAGTCGAGCGCGGGCGTGGCGATGCCGGTGAGACGGCCCATCTCCTGCACCACGGTGACGAGCGGGTCGATCTCCATCGGGCGGCCGCGCTCGAGATCCTGCAGCATCGAGGTCTTGTGTGCGCCGACCTTGCGGGCGCCCTCGATGCGGCGCTCGACATCGACGCGGAATTTGACGCCAAACGTTTCGGCGATGGCTTGCGTCTCCACCATGATCGCCCGCGACAGCGCGCGCGTCGCCGGATCGGTGCAGATCACGTCGAGCGTTGCATGGGTCAGCGCGCTGATCGGATTGAAGCAGACATTGCCCCAAAGCTTCAGCCAAATCTCGTCGCGGATGCGGTCGAGCACCGGGGCTTTCAGCCCGGCTGCGACGAAGAGATCGGCGAGGCGCTGCACGTCCGGCGTGATCTCGCCCGAGGGCTCGCCGAGCGGGAAATTGTTGCCATAGACGTGGCGGATCACGCCGGGCGCCTCGATCTCGGTGGCGGGATAGACGATGCAGCCGATGGCGCGCTCGGCGCCGATTTCGCGCCATTGCCGTCCGCCGGGATCAATGCTCTCCAGCGTCGAGTTCTCGTATTGGCCGCCGTGCTTGTAGAAGTACCAATAGGGGATGCCGTTGACCGCGGTGACGATGCGGGTGTGCGGACCCAAGAGCGGCTGCATCTTCTCGATCACGCCGGTGATCGAATGCGCCTTCAGCGTGATGATGATGTAATCCTGCACGCCGAGCTCGGCGGGATCGTCGGTGCAGCGTGGATGCACGGTGTGCTTCTCCTCGCCCGCGAGCAGCGTGAGGCCGCGCTCGCGCATCGCGGCAAGGTGCGCGCCGCGTGCGACCAGGCTGATATCGGCGCCCGCGCGCGCGAGCTGAACCCCGAGATAACCGCCGATCGCGCCGGCGCCATAGATGCAGATCTTCATGAAGTCCTCGCGAAGGAGCAGAGAGCCGGAATTTGGGACGAAAGATCCGGTCCGGCTCGGGAGGATCCGAGCCGGGGCCGGTAGTCGCAGGGGAAGGCTTGCCTCTTTAGGCTGCTTGCGGCGTCGAGTTGGTGGCCTCATCAACGGCAGCGGCGATGTCACGCATGCTGATGACCGAGACGAGGCTGTAATCGTCGATCACAGGCAAATGGCGGATGTGATGACGGTTCATCAGGTGCCGGACATGCTCGATCGTGTCGCTCGAGGTGCAGGAGACGAGCTGCTGCACTGAGACCAGCTGCGAGACTTTGACGTTGACGGCGGCCGCGCCGTGCTCGGCGACGGCGCGCACCACGTCACGCTCGGTGAACATGCCGACCGCGGTATTTCCTTCCGAGCGGACCACGTCCTTCACCACCAGCGCGCTGATGTTGTTGGCGCGCATCAGCTTGGCGGCGATACCCACTGTTTCGTTCATTCGCACCGTGACAACGCGCGGCGTCTTCTTGCGCAGAATGTCTCCGACCAGCATTGCAACCTCCCTGGGTGAATGACAGGGCAAGTGTGGTATACATAATGCCAATCGTCAAGCGCTGGATTTGTCTGATCCGAAAAATCTTGCGGCAGCAATGCTGACATTTGCCGCGGGCCAAAAAGAAGGGGCGCATCGCTGCGCCCCTTCTCAAGCCCTGCAAGGCTTGTTGGTGGCTTACGCCGTCTCGGTCTTGGCATTGCCGGTTGCGGTGTCAGCGCTCTCGGCTTCCTTGCCGAGGATGAAGGATCGGCGCAGCGGCTTGATCACGAACAGCGCCATCAGCGCCGCCGTCGCATTCAGCGCCACCGCGACCACGAACACGGCCTTCCAGCCATAGGCGGTCGAGATCACGCTAGCGAGCGGGACGAGCAGGGATGCCGTGCCCTTGGCGGTGTAGAGCATGCCGTTGTTGGTGGTCGCGAACTTCGAACCGAAGGTGTCGCCGCAGGTCGCGGGGAATAGCGAGTAGATCTCGCCGAACACGCCGAAATAGATCGCGGTGGCGAGTACGAAGACGACGGGCACGTGGCCATAGGCCGACAGCGCCAGCAGCATCAAAGCGGCGGTGCCGAAGGCGATGAACATCGTGGGCTCGCGGCCGATCGTGTCGGAGACCCAACCGAAGAAGGGACGTCCGAACCCGTCGAAGATGCGGTCCAGCGAGATCGCGAAGGTCAAAGCCGCCATCTGGAAGCCGGCGAGGGTGACCGGCGTGTCGGCGATCTTGAAGTCGTGCGCGATCGGGGCGATCTGCGCCGCGGTCATCAGGCCACCGGATGCGACCATGACGAAAACGAGATACATCACCCAGAAAATAGGGGTCCGCAGCACTTGCGGCGGGGTGAAGTCGATCTTGGTCTGCGGCAGATTGAGCTGCTTCTTCTTCGGCGGGATCGAGATCCGCGGCGGCTGGATGAAGAAGGCGAGCACGAACACGATCAGGCCCTGGCCGATACCGAAGGTGAGGAACGCGTGCTGATAGCCGCTCGATACGATCATGCTCGCGATCGGCACGATGGTGAGCGCGGCGCCGGCGCCGAAGCCGGCGGCGGTCGCGCCCGCTGCGAGGCCGCGGCGGTCGGGAAACCATTTCAGCGCGTTGCCGACGCAGGTGCCGTACACCGCGCCCGCGCCCATGCCGCCGATGATCGCGGCGGCGTAGAGCAGGGTGAGGCTATCGGCGTAGGAGTTGAGAATCCACGAGAGCGCGATCATCGCGCCGCCGAACATGACCACGATGCGTGGGCCGTATTTGTCGACGAACCAGGCTTCGACCGGCACCAGCCAGGTCTCGGTGACCACGAAGATGGTGAAAGCGAGCTGGATCGCGGCGCGCCCCCAATGATGGGCCGCATCGATCGGATCGACGAAGAGCGTCCAACCGTATTGCAGATTGGCGATCATCGCCATGCAGACGATGCCCATCACGAGCTGGAGCCAGCGGAAACCGGTGCGAAGAGGCGCGGCCGTGACGGCGCCGTCCAAGCTGGAAATCATCAAGAACCTCCCAACGCGCTGATTAACTGCGACGTGGGATTGCAAGATGACCCAGTGTCGCAAATGTTGTGGCTTATCGTCGCAAGCGCGGCGCGGAGCTTGGTATACCATATTCCAGATTGCAAGCCTTATCTTGACGCCCCGTCCAACAAAATGCGCCGGTTCCAGCCGCTCTCCAGGGCAATCGCAGGGCTTCGCATCAAACGAAAACGCCCGGCCGTGAGGCCGGGCGTCATGCTCAGGGAGTTGTTGGTGGAGCGGGTCAGACGGTCGATTTTGCGACCACGACTTTGCGCCAGGGCTTGAGCAGCACGATCGCCAGCAGCGAAGCCAGGATGTTGGCGCCTGCCGCGATGATGAACACGCTGTCCCAGGTGCCCGACGACTGCTGCATGTAGTTGGCGATCGGCACCAGCAGCGCGGCAGTGCCCTTCGCGGTGTAGAGCAGGCCGGCATTGGTGGTCGCGAACTTGGCGCCGAACGTGTCGGTGCAGGTCGAGGGGAACAGCGAGTAGATCTCACCCCAGGCGAAGAACACGAAGCCCGAGAGCAGTACGAACCAGATCGGATCGTGGCCCCAGAGGTAGAGAAACCAGATGCCGATCCCTTCCATGCCGAAGGCGATGAACATCGTGTTCTCGCGGCCGATCATGTCGGAGATCCAGCCGAAGAACGGACGCGTCAGGCCGTTGAGCACGCGATCGATCGTCGCCGCGAACGTCACCGCCGTCATCGTCACCGCCATCAGCGTGACCGGCACGTTATCGACCTTCCAGTCGGCCGCGATCGGCTTCAGGTTCGCCGTCACCATGAGACCGCCGGCGCCGACGATCACGAACATGAAGTACATCAGCCAGAAGATCGGCTGACGCAGCACCTCGGTCGGCTGGTAGTTGCGCCGGGACTGGAGCAGCGCGGCATTGACCACGACGTTCGGCACCTGGCCCGATTTCGGCGCCAGCAGGAAGAAGGCGAGGATGCAGATGATGATGCCTTGCCCGAGGCCGAAATAGAGGAAGGTGGTCTGGAAGCCACTGTCCTTGATCATGGCCTGGATCGGCGCGACGGTCAGCGCAGAGCCTGCACCGAAGCCTGCGGCCGTGATGCCCGCGGCAAGACCGCGCTTGTCCGGAAACCACTTCAGCGCGTTGCCGACGCAGGTGCCGTAGACGCCGCCGGCGCCGATGCCCGCGATGATCATGCCGAGATAATAGCCGTTGAGCGTTGTCGCCTGCGCGTTGATCGCCCAGCCGATGGCACAGAGCACGCCGCCGACCAGCACCACGATACGCGGGCCGTATTTGTCGACGAACCAACCTTCGACCGGCACCAGCCAGGTCTCGAACAAAACGAACAGGGTGAAGGCCCATTGGATCGAGGCGCGATCCCAACCGAACTTCTTCTGGATGTCGGGGACGAAGAACGTCCAGCCGTATTGATAGTTGGCGATCATCACCATCGCGCCTACGCCGATGGCCAATTGCGCCCAGCGATAAGCATCGCTGACGCGCGCGGCACTTGGAGCCGCTGTTGACTGCACCATGTCCGTCATTAAAACCCTCCCGAACGCGCCGATCATTTTTATGCATGCGCTGCCCGCATCCTGGTATTCATTATGCCAAGATTCAAGCGAGGGACTGAGGGGTGCGGCGAAATATCGCGGGAGTCGTTCACATGCGCGACGGCGGAGGAATTGTAAAGCCCAAACCGCTGCGGCGTAACCGCGACGGCGGCGACCAGCGCAACTCAACAGATTGATTTTGTAAGAAGATTTTCGTTTTCGCAAGGCCGCAAAGAACTGCCCGCAAACCCGCTCCGCTCGGACTTTTAGGCTGCCGATGGGGCCGTGCGCCGCCCGCGCGGCCCGAGGCGCGGGCGTTCGGTGACCGCCCCATTTCCTGGAATTCTTTATTCCAGAAGCCTAGTGAGGAGAGATTCGGCCTTCGCTTTTCGGCGCGGATTGCGCCGGCGGCGCGCCTCGCGCCATCGACGTGCGCAGGCGGCTGTAGCCTTCCTGGATCGCGGACCAGAACAGGGCGACCAGACCGAGCGCCATGATCGTGCTGACGAGGCCGTTGGAGAAAAACACCCCGAGCGACCCCTGTGATCCCAGCAGCGACTGGCGGAAGGCTTCCTCCGCCTTGTCGCCGAGCACGATGGCGAGCACCAGCGGTGCGAGCGGGTAGTTGCACTTCTTCAGGAGATAGCCGAGCACGCCGAACACCAGCATCAGCATCACATCGAAGGTGCTGTTGTGCACGGAATAGGCGCCGATCGCGCAGAGCACCAGGATGAGCGGCGCGATGATGCCGAAGGGCACGCGTAGGATCGCGGCGAAGATCGGCACGCAGGTGAGCACGACGACGAGGCCGGCGAGATTGCCGAGATACATCGACGCGATCAGGCCCCAGACGAATTCCTTCTGCTCGATGAACAGCATGGGGCCCGGCTGCAGGCCCCAGATCAACAATCCGCCTAGCAGGACGGCGGCGGTCGGGGAGCCCGGCACTCCGAGCGACAGCATCGGCAGCAGCGCCGAGGTGCCCGCGGCATGTGCGGCCGTCTCCGGCGCGATCACGCCCTCGATCTCGCCCCTGCCGAAATTGTTGCCGCGCCGCGCCAGGCGCTTGGCGATGCCGTAGCTCATGAAGGATGCCGGCGTAGCACCAGCGGGCGTGATGCCCATCCAGCACCCGATCAGGCAGGAGCGCAGCGAGGTCATCCAGTAGGAGGGTAATTCCCGCCAAGTCTGAAGCACGACCCGAAGGTTGATGGTGGCACTGCCGCCGCGGAAAGCCAGCCCTTCCTCCATGGTCAGCAGGATCTCGCCGATGCCGAACAGGCCGATCACGGCGATCAGGAAGTCGAATCCGTTGAGGAGCTCAGTGACGCCGAAGGTCAGCCGCAACTGTCCCGTGATCGAGTCGAGGCCGACCGCCGCGAGCGCAAAGCCCACCATCATCGCCGCGATGGTCTTGAACGGCGGCTCCTTGCTGAGGCCAACGAAGCTGCAGAAGGCGAGGAAGTACACCGCGAACTTCTCCGCCGGACCAAATCGCAGCGCAAAGCCCGCGACGAGGGGGGCAACCAGCGTGATCATGATGACGGCAAACAATGCGCCCACGAAGGAGGAGGTGAATGCGGCGGTCAGGGCTTCGCCGGGTTTGCCCTGTTGCGCCATCGGATAGCCGTCGAAGGTGGTCGCCACGGACCATGGCTCGCCGGGTATGTTGAACAGGATCGAGGTGATGGCGCCGCCGAACAATGCGCCCCAATAGATGCAGGACAGCATGATGATCGCCGATGTCGGCGGCATGCTGAAGGTCAGGGGAAGGAGGATCGCCACGCCGTTGGCGCCGCCGAGTCCCGGAAGCACGCCGATGATGACACCGAGCGTGATGCCGATGATCATCAGCATGATGTTGTAGGGCTGCAGGGCGACCGCGAAGCCGTGAAACAAATTGGCCAACTCTTCCATATCGATACGTCCTGCAGCAGTAACGGATGGCGGCGCGGCTCTTACAGACCGAGCCATTCCTCGAACGGACCCTTGGGCAGCGGGACCAGGAACCAGCGCTCGAAAACAAGATAGGTCAGCACCGGCATGCCGATCGCCACTGCGATGGTCGTCAGCCAGCGATAGCCGCCGAGCCAGCGCATGAACCAGGCGATGAAGACCATCGAGGCGACGTAGAGGCCGATGAACGGCATCGAGCCGACATAGATCGCGGTGGGCACGACGACGCTCATGACCTGGCGAAGCTGTCCCCATGTTGCGAACAGCCGGCCGTCACCGTCGCGTCGGGCGCTCCAGAGGTTGATGGCGCTTGCGCCGACGATGGTGGCGCCAACATAGAAGGGGAAGAAGCCGGCACGCGGGCCTTCCGCGCCCCAGTTGATGCCGGCCTTCAGGCTGCCGAAGATCACGACCAGGCCGAAGGCGCCGATCAATAGCGCGATGCCGATTTCCAGCGTCTTGTGTGCGGGGCCGGATTCGGATCCGGATTGTTCAGTCATGTGACCTCCAGGCGGACGCAGTCTTTCGCGGTCGCGGCAGACGGGAGGACGCGTAGCGTCCTCAGCCGTCGTCGATGTCGCGGGTCAGTTTCCCGACCCGAGGAAGCCGGCTTCCTTCATCAAGCCTTGGTGGCGCTTCTCCTCGGCCTCGACCCACTTCGCGTATTCTGCTCCGGTCAGGAATGTCGTGTTGAAGGCGCCGTTCTTCATGAAATCCTGCCATTCCGGCGTGGCGCGGACCTTCTTGAACAGCTCGACGTAGTATTCGATCTGATCCTTCGTGGCCTTGGGCGACATGAAGATGCCGCGCAGCATGAGATATTCCATCGCCAGGCCCTGCGACTTGCAGGTCGGAATATCCTTCCAGGCCTTGCCCTCGGCGATCGGCTCGTCATAGGCCATCGGCTGGGCGTCGAAGACGCAGAGCGGACGGAGCTTGCCGCCGCGCCATTGCGCGACCGCCTCGATCGGATTGTTGACGGTCGAATCGACGTGGTTGCCGACGAGCTGAACGGCAACTTCGCCGCCGCCCTTGTACGGGATGTAGGTGAACTTCGAGTCGATCGCCTTCTCGATGCCGACCGTGATGATCTGGTCTTCCTGCTTGGAGCCGGTGCCGCCCATCTTGAATGAGCCGGGCGGCGCTTTCTTCACGGCGTCGACGTAGTCCTTGACGGTGTTGTACGGCTTCTCTGCATTCACCCAGAGCACGAATTCATCGAGCGCCAGCATCGCCACCGGGCTCAAATCCTTCCAGTTGAACGGAATCCCCGTTGCCAGCGGTGTCGTGAACAGGTTCGACAGCGTGATGATGATCTTGTGAGGATTGCCCGACGACGTCTTCACATCCAGGAAGCCTTCGCCGCCTGCGCCGCCGGCCTTGTTGATGACGACCAGCGGCTGCTTCATCAGATTGTGCTTGGTAACGATGCCCTGGATGGTGCGCGCCATCTGATCGGCGCCGCCGCCGGTGCCCGCGGGCACGATGAACTCGACTGGACGGACCGGCTCCCAGGCAGCACGGCTTGCAGTGCTGTTGGCGCACGACATCGCGATTGCCGCCAAAGCGACATTCAGAACGAATGGCTTCATGTTTCTCTCCCTGTCGAACCTCGAACGCAGCCGCTCTTTGTCGACTTGCGTCAGCCCATCTCGATTCACCTGCCCTGGGGTCACCCTTGCGGTCGATCTCCCACGGCAGTCCCGATAGAAACTCTATGAGCAGGGACAACGCGCGGCATCCGCTCCTTTCGGCTAAGGCTCCGCCGGGGTTCGCGGCACGCGTCTCCCCTCGGCCGTTCCCGTCCCGCGCTGTGTTTCCCCGCCTTACACCTTTGATTGTGAAACCGTTCTTGGTTCCCGAATGGTATGCGAGATGCCAGCGGCCAAACAATCGGATCGGCGGGTCACGTCGGCGGACCAATCGTCGCAGATGCGGTCGCGAGCGGGGCGAGGACGAAAAAACAAAATGGCCCCGACATGCGGGGCCATTTGATCAAACGCAGCGTATGCGGGGTTTGCCAGCCCGCCGTTCGGCGGGGGCGGGCAAGGCCCTTTTTACAGGCCGAAACGCGGCAGGTCGCCGTTGTGATTCGAAATCTCGGCGCTCGCCATCAGGAGGCTGTCGATCGCGGCCATCAGGCGGGCGAACAGCGAGGAGGAGGGGGCGAGAGCAACGGAAGCGGTCTTGGACATCGGAAATCCCTTTCTTGAGAACAGTCAATCTTGCTGTCTCATTTCGGAGGGCAATTTATGTATACCAGATGCCAGTGTCCATGCTCTTGTTTGCATAGCAGCACGCAACCTCTCGCATTGCAGCATAATGCCGGGTTAACGGGGGGCATTTCGGACATAAAGTTGCCGGCGCGGCGGGAAGGCGGGTCTTTTCATCGCCTAAAGACGGGAAAAGCGGGCTGAAACGTCCGGCTGGAAGCGGAAATCTCGCAACAATCGACGCCAGGTTCTAGCCGCACTGCAACGGCAAGCCCTTGGCACGGCCATGCAAAGCGGCTAGTGGTCCGCCCCCTTATCCAATCAACTTCAGAGTGGTTCATGTCGAGCGCCTCGCCCGCCGTCTCGATCGGCATCGATTTTGGGACCAGCAATACGGTCGTCGCGCTCGCGGCGGACGATCGCCGGGTCGAGGCCATTCGCTTCGATCACGGCGGTCAGCGCCACAGCGTCTATGTGTCGGCGTTGTGCTTCTGGGAGGACCGGCCGGGAGCCGGCGCCCAGGCCGAGGGCGGGCCTTGGGCGATCGAACAATTTCTCGAAGGACGCCACGTCTACCGCTTCCTCCAATCGTTCAAGACCTTTGCGGCGAGCAGCAGCTTCAACACCACCCAGGTGTTCCGGCAGCGCTACAAGTTCGAGGATATCTTGGCGGCGTTCCTGCGGACGCTGGCGCGCCATGGCGGGGACCGGTTTGGCTTCGAGGCCGCAACCATCACGGTCGGCCGCCCCGTCCGCTTTGCCGGCGGCAATCCCGACGAGGCGCTGGCGATGCAGCGCTACCGGGCCGCGTTCGATCGTCTCGGCGCCGGCCACGCCCGCTATGTCTACGAGCCCGTGGGCGCGGCGTTCTCCTTCGCCCGCCGGCTGGAGCGTGATGCCACCGTGCTGGTTGCGGATTTCGGCGGCGGCACCAGCGATTTCTCCGTGATGCGTTTCTCGCGTGCAGGCGGCAGCCTGCGCGCCGAGCCGCTGGGACACGCCGGCATCGGCATCGCCGGCGACACGTTCGATTACCGTATCGTCGATCATGTCGTCTCGCCGCGCCTCGGCAAGGGCTCCAGCTTCCGCTCATTCGACAAGGTGCTGCCGGTCCCCAGCGGCCACTACACCAACCTCGCGCGCTGGCATCAGCTCGCGATGATGAAGAGCAACGGCGATCTGCGCGAGCTCCGCGAGCTTGCGCGCACCGCGCTGAAGCCGGCTCTGCTCGAGGACTTCATCACCATCGTCGATCTCGACCTCGGCTTTGCGCTGTACCGCGCGGTGTCCGACGCCAAGGTGGCGCTGTCCGCTCAGGACCAGGTGGACTTCCGCTTCAGGGGCGGCGGGGTCGACATCGGCGCGGCCATCACACGGAAGAATTTCGAATCCTGGATTGCCGACGACATCGCCCGGTTGGGAGTCACCGTCGACAAGGTGCTGGGCGAGGCCCGCATCACCGCGCGCGAGGTGGAGAAGGTGTTCCTGACCGGCGGCACGTCCTTCGTGCCCGCCGTCCGAAAGCTGTTCGCCGAGCGGTTCGGCAACGAACGGCTGATGTCGGGCGACCAGTTCGAGTCGATCGCGTACGGGCTGGCGCTGATCGGACATAGTCCTGACCCGGACCGATGGACGGCGAGTGGGGGGATCGAGTCGAGGGCGGGCGCGTAACAATCGTTCGCGATCAGTCGGATCTGCTTCACTGGCAACCGCAGTTGGGCTGTGTAGATATCTGCAGACTCGATGTGAGTTGTTCTCTCGGAAACTTCCTCATTCTCCGTCATTGCGAGCGCAGCGAAGCAATCCAGAGTCACTCCGCAGAACGATTCTGGATTGCTTCGCTGCGCTCGCAATGACGACGTGGGTAGATCCGCGCGTCCCATCGAACAGTGCCGTAGGGTGGGCAAAGTCGCGGAGCGCCGTGCCCACCATCTTTCCGGGTTGCCGGGTTGAGAGAGCATTGGTGGGCACGCTGCGCTTTGCCCACCCTACAAAACTCATGTCCTCGCTATTGGTTGATCTCAGGCTCGACGAGCCGGGCCAGGTTGCGTAGCGATTCCTGCCAGCCGAGATAACAGGCCTCCGGCGGGATCACGTCGGGGATGCCGGCCTGCGTGATGTCGAGTTCGGTGCCGACCGAGACCTTCTTCAAGACCACGGTCACCTCGATCAGGCCCGGCAAATTGGGATCGTCGAACTTGTCGGTGTAGCGGATGCGTTCGCCGGGCACGAGCTCGACATATTCACCGCCGAACGAATGGCCGTTGCCTGTGGTGAAATTCCGGAACGACATCTTGAACGTGCCGCCGACCTTGGGCTCGAAATGGTGCACGGTGCAGGTGAAGCCGTTCGGCGGAAGCCATTTCGCCATCGCATCGGCCTCCAGGAAGGCGCGATAGACTTTCTCCGGGCTGGTAGCCAGGACGCGGTGCAGGCGGATCGTGCTGGGCATGGTTGTTATCCTCAGTGATTGATGGGCCCGAGTTTGGCGTCTATGGCCCATTCATGTCACGAGGACGACGGGGAAGCTGCCGATCCGACAGGGAGCTCGGATTTTTTTGGTCGAGTCTTGTTCAGCCGGATTGCTAAGCATGATGGGATGAGGCTTGATCGCCGCCGCGACGGAGGTGCTTCGCCTCTCCCGCTTGCGGGAGAGGCCGACGCGCTCGCAGAGCGCGGCGGGTGAGGGCTCTTGCCACCCAGGGACAGCCTCCGCATTTCTCGACAATCCCGCTGCGGAGATATCCCCACCCCAGCCGTCCCCCGCAAGCGGGAGAGGGAGCCGAGTCCCGACGCCGAAGCATCATTCGCACCATATGCGATAGCCCTCCCTTTTTGCGGGCAGTTTGCCTCAACACCAATAGCGGCGAAGGTGTGCCCACGTGACAAGCTGAGCCACAATTCCGCTATCGTTCCTCGTTCAACTCCTGCGCGAAATCAGGGGGCTTCCGTTGCGCAGCACGCTTTGGGCTTTCGTCGTCACTCTCTGTTGTCTTGGCTCGCCGGCGGACGCCGCAGGCATTCAGCTCCTGGAGTCCGATCCCGCGCTGTCGGGCGCGATCTGGTATCCGTGCGCGGCGGAGCCGACGCATGTGGCGCTCGGCACTCTTGCGGTCGGCGCGGATTTCGACCTGAAAGGTGTGAAGGACTGCCCAGTCGCGGGTGTAAAGCTCCCAGTCATCATCTTCTCGCACGGCCGGGGCGGGTGGTTCGGCCAACACCACGACACAGTGGAGGCGCTGGCCGATGCGGGCTTTGTCGTCGCTGCCATCAATCATCCCGGCGACACATACAGCGACTCCTCGCGGCGCGATACGCTGTCGCTATGGGGATCACGTCCGGCGGACATGGTGCGCCTGCTCGATTTCATGCTGAAGGACTGGAAAGATAGGGCGGTGATCGATCCGACCAAGGTCGGCTTTTTCGGCTTCTCGCTCGGCGCCTCAACCGGTCTCGTGCTGATGGGGACCAAACCGGATTTTGCGAGGGTCGCCAACCTATGCAAAGAAACGACCGGAGCATGTGCACAGCTTCACAACGGAGAGACGCCGCCTGACGCACGACCGGACGCACGAATCCGCGCCGCGGTGATCGTCGATCCTCCGCCGACAGTCCTGACGCGGGAGAATCTCGCCGCAATCAAGATCCCTTTCCAGTTCTGGCGGTCGCAATTCGGCGGTCCGGGGGTCGGCGACGGCGCGGGTACCGCGCGCGTCGCGAACAGTCTGCCCGGCAAGCCCGACATTCACGTTGTTGCGGCTGGCCACTATGCCTTCCTTGCCCCTTGCTCGCCCCAGCTTGCAGCGGCAGTCCCACGCATCTGCACCGACGTGCCCACGGGATTTGACCGCGCAACATTTCATCGCGAGTTCAACGCGACCTTAGTGAAGTTCTTTCGCGAGCAGTTCGAAGAGCGTTGAACGACTTGGGTAAGAAATCCTGATCATTGCAGCGACAATTGCTGTCGTTCTCCGATCATTCAGGGGTTAGATTGCGGCTTCCGTTGCGCAGCACGCTTTTGGCTCTTGGTCGTTGCGCTCACGGTGCGGCGGCCGAAAGCTTGTACCCGCAGTTCCCTATTGGTGTTGCGCCAGCGCGAGTCCTCGAACGCGTGAAACTTTCGCCAGAGTCGGAGCGTGCAATTATATCTGGCCAGAGCCTTGTAAGTGACTATGACGGGGTATACGTTGTGTCTGTTCGTTCAGCCGCTGTGCCTTGTTGAATGCGCCCGCGGGCTCCTTTTCCAGAGACATCGACGAAATGAATTTTTTCTGCGTGACGATCACGCGGAACGTGCGCGTGTGCGCTTTGGAGAAGAACATGACGACAGGTACAGTGAAGTGGTTCAACGGCCAAAAGGGCTTTGGATTTATTCAACCCGACGACGGCGGCAATGATGTGTTCGTTCACGTCAGCGCGGTCGAGCGGGCTGGTCTTGCGGGTCTCGCCGAGGGCCAAAAGGTCAACTTCGAGCTCAAGACCGACAAGATGCGGGGCAAGGTCAGCGCAGAGAATCTCTCGCTGGCCTAAGGGCCCTGGCGCCGTTTCACGGATGTACTGAAACGGCCACGCTACCCGCTCGATCCCCGGATTGAGCGGGTTTTGTCCGTTGTCGAGTAGGTGAACAATGAGGGCCAAGAGATCGGCTGAACCGTCGCCCGAAGCTATTGCGCGGTCCAATCGTCAACGTTTGGCCGCTGAAGAAGGCGCGCGAGCCATGGCGGATGCCGAAAAGCAGGCCGTCGACGTTCGCAAGAACATGGCGCGGCTTCGAGAGCTGCGCGAAGCCAAGGAGGCGGCCGAGGCGGTCCTTCAAGCATCGTTGCCAGTGCCTGCAAAGGCCAAGCGCAACAAGAAGCTGCCGCGATAGTCTACTCCATAGTGCCGACGACATCTGGAGAGGACCGGTCACATGCAAAGGATGCGGGTCATGCCTCGAGTTAAATCGGACAGCGGTGGCACCATCACTTTCTTTCTCGCGCTTGGCGCGGGCCGGCAGATGTGCCGACTGGCCACCACGTTTCAGACGCAGAAGCAGGCCTTCAGCTATCTTCAGAAATATCGGACGGAGTTCGAGCGCATCGCGCGGACGCGGCTCGCTTCGGGAGAGCTCGAAGACGGGGTCGTCGTGCTCTCGATGCTCTAAAGCGTGATGAGACGGGAATCGTCGTCGCGCTTTAGGTTATTGTTCAAGCATGATCTTTTTGGAGAACCGCTTCACGCTTTGCACTAACGCGGCCCTTCGGGTCCGGATCATGCTCCAGCGTCAGGCGTCCGTTTCGATGCAGCTCGTCCAGTGGAGAGCTGGTCCACAACGCTGCTATTCGGAGTGGCTCTTGCGCTTGGCCTCGCGGGCCAATCGCTCCGCTTTCAGTCGTTCGCGATTCTCGTGGAAGGATTGCTGGTCCTTCGCATAGTCAGTCATCGGTTTTTGGGTTTTGACAGGCTTGAACGCCTTGTTGGCTTCGCGCTTTGCGCGATCAGAGGATTGATCTCTCAACATTTCGACCTCGATTTGATCAACAAGCGTGGTCCGGACGGCAGCTGAATGCCACGTCTCCGGCGCCTACGCTGACGGGGATAGACACCCTCCGGGCGAGACGGCGGCCAAGTCTTCAGCGTTGGACAGATCTCATGCGAGGCGCGCAGTCACTCGCTGGAAGGAGGCGCGCCCGCACTTCCGAGAGCGCGCCGGTCAGGAGAATAACCGAGGGTCATCGTATCGGTTCCTCCAGACCAATGTTAATTCAACGTTGGCTGGTCGAACATTCCCCGGGGCCAACGCCAAGACGTTGCAGCTGCTCGGCGAAGTCGTTCTGGACAGTCGCAGTGTCGCTTCAGACGATGGCAAAGGGCGGGTAACGGGCACAAGCGCTTTGCCGACCCTGATATCCGTATCTTTGGACGATGGCACAATACCCCTGTTTTGCCCGACGCGTCAAAGGGAATTTCGCAAAATCAGCAATTCCTTTTAGCCCAAGGAGTTAGCTACTGTGCATGGGGTTGTTTTTGGACTTTTTAGTTGGGGGCCGGTGATGGCAGGTGTTCTCATGCAAAAAGGGCCGCCTCGACAGGCGGCCCTTTTGTCTCGCGTCAGGGCGCTTCCACTTATTCAGCGGCCTGCTTCTGCGGCGGATCGAGGGCGCCGGACTTGTGGATATCGGCGACCTGGTGATCGCTGAAGCCGAGCACCGAGCGCAGGATCTCGTCGGTGTGCTCGCCGAGCAGCGGGGAGCGCTGCACGTCGCTCGGGCTATCCGACAGCTTGATCGGGTTGCCGACCGAGATGTACTTGCCGCGGGTGGGGTGATCGACCTCGACGACGGTGCCGGTCGCGCGCAGCGACTGGTCCTCGGCGATCTCCTTCATCGACAGGATCGGGCCGCAGGGGATGTCATCCTTGTTCAGGATCTCCATCGCCTCGAACTTGGTCTTGGTCATCGTCCACTGTTCGATGCGGGCGAAGATCTCGTTCAGGCGCGGCAGGCGGGCCGGGGGCTTGGCGTAGTTCGGATCGGTCTTCCAGGTGGGTTCGCCGATCACGTCGCAGATCTTCTCCCAGACCGGGGCCTGGGTGATGAAGTAGATGTAGGCGTTGGGATCGGTCTCCCAGCCCTTGCACTTCAGGATGCGGCCGGGCTGGCCACCGCCGGAATCGTTGCCGGCGCGCGGCACGGCATCGCCGAACGGAATGCCTTCGCCGAACTGGCTGTATTCCTTGAGCGGGCCGTGGGCGAGGCGCTGCTGGTCGCGCAGCTTGACGCGGGCGAGGTTGAGCACGCCGTCCTGCATCGCGGCAGTGACGCGCTGGCCCTTGCCCGAATGCGTGCGCTGATAGAGCGCGGTGACGATGCCGAGCGCCAGATGCAGGCCGGTGCCGGAATCGCCGATCTGCGCGCCGGTGACGAGCGGCAGACCGTCGCGGAAGCCGGTGGTGGAAGCGGCGCCGCCGGTGCACTGGGCGACGTTCTCATAGACCTTGCAGTCTTCGTAGGGGCCAGGGCCGAAGCCCTTGATCGAGGCGACGATCATCTTGGGGTTGATCGCCTGGATCTTCTCCCAGGGGAAGCCCATGCGATCGAGTACGCCGGGGCCGAAGTTTTCCACCAGCACGTCGCACTTCTTGATCAGCTCGGTGAGGACTTCCTTGCCCTTGGGGTTCTTGGTGTCGAGCGTGATCGAGCGCTTGTTGTGGTTGAGCATGGTGAAATACAGGCTGTCCACGTTCGGGATGTCCTGCAGCTGGCCGCGGGTGATGTCACCCACGCCCGGGCGTTCCACCTTGATCACGTCGGCGCCGAACCAGGCCAGCAACTGCGTGCAGGTCGGTCCGGACTGGACGTGGGTGAAATCGAGAATGCGAACGCCCTTGAGCGCTTTAGTCATCGTATTGCTCCTGTTACCACTCTGTTTCCGTCATGCCCGCGAAGGCGGGCATCCAGTATTCGCTGTCGTTTCGGTTGGGCTCAGTGCTCGCCACAATGGATGGTCCGGCGAATACTGGATTCCCCGCCTGCGCGGGGAATGACCCGGAGTTACTTCTTCTTCTGCAGAACGCTCTGCGGATTGAGGTTGCCGATGCGGCCGCTCTCCGAGCCTGCGGCCGGATCGATCACGGCGTTGATGAGCGTCGGCTTGCCGGAGGTCATCGCCTCGTTGACCGCGCGCTTCAGTTCATCCGGCGAGGTCGCGTTCACGCCGACGCCGCCAAAGGCTTCCATCATCTTGTCGTAGCGCGCGCCCTTGACGAACACCGTCGTCGCGGGGTCCGAGTTGGCGCCATTGACGTCGGTGCCGCGATAGATGCCGTCATTGTTGAAGATGACGACGCAGATCGGAAGGTTGTAACGGCAGATGGTCTCGACCTCCATGCCGGAGAAGCCGAACGCGCTGTCGCCTTCCACTGCGAGCACGGGATGACCGGTCTCGAGTGCGGCCGCGATCGCTTGGCCCATGCCGATGCCCATCACGCCCCAGGTGCCGACGTCGAGACGCTTGCGCGGGCGGTACATGTCGATGACGCCGCGGGCGAGGTCGAGCGTGTTGGCGCCCTCGTTGACGAGGATCGCTTCGGGATGATCCTTGATGACATTCTTCAGCACGCCGAGCGCGCCGTGATAATCCATCGGCGATTTGTTGTTCATGAGCTTCGGCGCCATCTTGGCGACGTTCTCTTCGCGTTTGGACGAGATCGCCTTGGTCCATTCGGCGGGCGGAGCGGTCCAGCCCGCGCCCATCGCCTGGTTGAAGGCGGAGACGACCGAGCCGATGTCGCCGACGACGGGCGCGACGATCTCGACGTTGGAGTCCATCTCCTTCGGCTCGATGTCGACCTGGATGAACTTCTTCGGCGCTTCACCCCAGCTCTTGCCCTTGCCGTGCGAGAGCAGCCAGTTCAGCCGCGCGCCGATCAGCATGACGACGTCGGACTCTTTCAGCACCGTCGAGCGGGCGGCGCCAGCGCATTGCGGATGCGTGTCGGGGAGGAGGCCCTTGGCCATGCTCATGGGCAGGAATGGCACGCCGCTCTTCTCGACGAAGCTCTTGATCTCTTCATCGGCCTGCGCGTAGGCCGCGCCCTTGCCGAGGATGATGAGCGGACGCTTGGCGCTTTTCAGCACGTCGAGCGCACGCTTCACCGAAGCGGGCGAGGGGATCTGCGCGGGCGCAGCATCAATGACCTTGACCAGCGACTTCTGGCCGGCATTGGCGTTCATCACCTGGCCGAACAGTTTTGCCGGCAGGTCGAGATAGACGCCGCCCGGACGGCCGGAGACTGCGGCGCGGATGGCGCGGGCGAAACCGATGCCGATGTCCTGGGCGTGCAGCACGCGATAGGCCGCCTTGCACAGCGGCTTTGCGATCGCGAGCTGGTCCATTTCCTCGTAGTCGCCCTGCTGGAGGTCGACAATCTCGCGCTCCGACGAGCCCGAGATCAGGATCATCGGGTAGCAGTTGGTGGTGGCGTGCGCGAGCGCGGTGAGACCGTTGAGGAAGCCCGGCGCGGAGACGGTAAGGCAGACGCCGGGCTTCTTGGTGAGGTAGCCGGCGATGCCTGCGGCGTAACCGGCGTTCTGCTCGTGACGGAAGGAGATCACGCGAATACCGGCGGCCTGCGCCATGCGGCCCAAATCCGTGATCGGGATGCCCGGCACATTATAGATGGTGTTGATGCCGTTCAGCTTGAGCGCGTCGATGACGAGATGGAAGCCATCCGTCAGTTCCTGCTCGGTGCCCGGTGCTTCGGACTTGGTCGCGGTATTCAGCATGGGCCTTGTCTCCCTGGTCTCAAGGTAGTGGGGCGAGTTGTTCGCCCTTCTGGTGAACGTTGCTAAGTGAACAGTTCCTGGCCATGCGCTTCGACGTAAGCGGCAAGGCCAAGGGTGTGATCGCGGGCGCGCTTCTCGGCGAGCTCGGTGTCGCGCGCTTCCAGCGCTTCGATGATGCCGAGATGCTCGGGCAGGGAGGTCGCGGTGCGGTCCTTGCGGCCGATGGTCAACTGTCGGTAGCCGCGCACGTGCAGCAACAGGTCGTTGGTGAGATCGACCAGCACCGGCGATTCCGACAGCGAGATCAGCGCCTGGTGGAAGGCGATGTTGGCGCGCGAATATTCCTCGACGTGATCCTCGGGCAGGCGGTCCTTGCCGAAGTCCTTGAAGAAGTCGCGCAGCGCCGTGATGTCCTTCTTGCGTGCGGTGGTGGTGATGAGGCGTGCGGCCATGCTCTCCAGCGCCGCCCAGGCGCGGATCATGTCGACGATCTCGCTCTTGGTCCTGCGCACCACCATGATGCCGCGGCGCGGCACCGTCTTCACGAATCCATCCTGCTCAAGCATCGCGATCGCTTCGCGGATCGGGGTGCGGCTGACGCCCAGCCGTTCGGACAACGCGCGCTCGTCGAGCATCACCGGCTCGGGCGTCGAGTAGATGTCCATCTTGAGGATGGCTTCCTTCAAGGCGTCATACGCCTTGTTCTTGAAGCTGCTCTCCGGGGCAATACGAACGATTGCGATGTCTGCCTCGGCCATGTTCGGCAACGCCTTGGTTGGTTTCCGTTGTGACACGACGAATCTCCTCCAGTGGGAGTCGTCTTTTACAGGAATATTTACGGGAAAGTTTTTGGCATACCACATGCCAGAATGTCAAGCTGGCTATTTTTTGCGGCGTTCTAAGCTGTGCACTGGCTTGACAAGTTGGCTTCTGGCATACCAAATGCCATCGCCAGCCATTTTTGATCCAAGCCGGCGGAGTAGTCTTGGGCTTATGCCACTCCGTTCCGCCGCATGGAACAGAGCGCGGCGAATGGCAAGCATCACGGGCAGCCGCTAACCACGCGCGCGCTTTGCAAAGAACGAACTGAGGTCAAGGGAGAACCCACATGTCCAATTCCAAAGATGCCGTCCGCAAGGTGCTTGACCAGGTCAAGGCGGACAACCGCACCAGCCTGACGGCGCCGGAAGGCAAGCTGGTCTGCGACGCCTACGGCATTCCGGTGCCGAAGGAGGGCGTGGCCAAGTCGGCGGGCGAAGCCGGCAAGATGGCTGCCGCGATGGGCTTCCCGGTCGTGATGAAGATCGTCTCGCCGGACATTCTCCACAAGACCGAAGCCGGCGGCGTCATCGTCGGCCTCAAGACGGCTGAAGAGGCCGAAAAGGCCTACGAGACCATTCTCGGTAACGCCAAGAAATACAAGTCGGACGCCAAGATCGAAGGCGTCCAGGTGCAGCAGATGCTGGCCGGCGGGACCGAAGTCATCGTTGGCTCGATCACCGACGGCTCGTTCGGCAAGCTGGTCGCCTTCGGTCTCGGCGGCGTGCTGGTCGAAGTCTTGAAGGACATCACCTTCCGCCTCGCGCCCGCGACCAAGGAAGACGCGCTGTCGATGCTCGACGGCATCCAGGCGCATGAGATCCTGAAGGGCGTACGCGGCAGCGAGCCGGTGAACCGCACCGCGCTCGCCGATGTCATCGTCAAGGTCTCGCAGCTCGTCACCGACTTCCCTGAAATCGTCGAGCTCGATCTCAACCCTGTTTTCGCGACCCCGAAGGGCGCAACCGCCGCCGACGTTCGTATCGTGGTCGACTTCGCCTACAAGCCCAAGCCGAAGCCGCGCCCGACCGAAGAGATCGTCGCGGCGATGAACCGCATCATGCAGCCGAAGGCGGTCGCGGTGGTCGGCGCCTCCGCGGAGGACGGCAAGATCGGCAATTCCGTGATGAAGAACCTCATCAACGGCGGTTACAAGGGCGAGATCATTCCGATCCATCCCAAGGCCGCCGAGATCCTTGGCTACAAGGCCTACAAGAGCGTCAAGGACGTGCCGGGCGTGATCGACGTCGCGGTGTTCGCGATCCCTGCAAAGTTCGTCGCCGCCGCGCTGACCGAATGCGGCGAGAAGAAAATCCCGGGTGCGGTGCTGATCCCGTCAGGCTTTGCGGAGGCCGGCGCGCCCGAGCTCCAGGCCGAGATCGTCGAAGTCGGCAAGAAGTACGACATCCGCCTGATGGGGCCGAACATCTACGGCTTCTACTACACCCCGGCCAATCTCTGCGCGACCTTCTGCACTGCCTATGACGTGAAGGGCCACGCGGCGCTGTCGTCGCAGTCGGGCGGCATTGGCATGGCCATCATCGGCTTCTCGCGCTCGGCCAAGATGGGCGTCTCGGCGATCGTCGGCCTCGGCAACAAGTCCGATATCGACGAGGACGATCTGCTCGCTTTCTTCGAGCAGGACCCGAACACCAATTTGATCGCGCAGCACTGCGAAGACCTCAAGGACGGCCGCGCCTTCGCGGAAGCCGCAAAACGCGTCTCCAAGAAGAAGCCGGTCGTCGTGCTCAAGGCCGGCCGCACCTCGGCCGGCGCGAAGGCGGCCTCCTCGCACACCGGCGCGCTCGCCGGTAACGACCGGATCTACGAGGACGTGTTCAAGCAGTCCGGCGTGATCCGCGCCCGCTCGCTGCGCCAGCTGCTCGAATTCGCCCGCGGCGTGCCGGTGCTGCCGACGCCGAAGGGCGAGAACGTGCTCATTATCACCGGCGCGGGCGGCTCGGGCGTGCTGCTGTCGGACTCCTGCGTCGACAACGGCCTGTCGCTGATGTCGATGCCGCCGGACCTCGATGCGGCCTTCCGCAAGTTCATCCCGCCGTTCGGCGCGGCCGGAAATCCTGTGGATATCACCGGCGGCGAGCCGCCGATCACCTATGTCAACACGGTCAAGCTCGGCCTGTCGGATGAGCGCATCCACGCGCTGATCCTCGGCTATTGGCACACCATCGTCACCCCGCCGATGGTGTTCGCCCGCAACATGGTCGAGGTGAAGAAGGAGATGGAGGCCAAGGGTTTTGTGAAGCCCATGGTCGCCTCGCTGGCCGGCGACGTCGAAGTCGAGGAAGCCGCCGAATATCTCTACCAGCACGGCATCCCGGCCTATGCATATTCGACCGAGCTGCCGGTCGAGGTGTTGGGCGCCAAGTACAAGTGGGCGCGCGGGGCAGGGCTGCTCTGAGCTTGCGTTCGCCTCTCCCCGCTTGCGGGGAGAGGCCGAATTCGAGCAAGGCTCGAATTCGGGTGAGGGGGAGCTTCCGCGAGTCTAACTGCTACCGTCCTTGCGGAGGCTCCCCCTCACCCTGACCCGCTCAGAGCGAGCGAAGCTCGTCTCGGCCCCGCAAGCGGGGAGAGGGGAATAAGAACGAATGCAGGTCGCGATGGGCAAGAACGTGATCCGGCGCAAATCGCTCGAAACACGATCGGCATCGGAGGCCGACCGCGACGGTGGCGTGCAGTCCGTTGACCGCGCGCTGTCGATCCTCGAAACGCTGGCCGAGGACGACGAAGGCTATCGCCTCAGCGATCTCGCGATCCGTACCGGTCTGTCGGCCTCCACCGTGCACCGCCTGCTGGCGACGCTGGAAAGCCGACGCTTCGTGCAGTTCGACCGCGCCGAATCCAAATGGCATGTCGGGGTGCGCAGTTTCACGGTCGGCGCGAGCTTCGCGCGGCGGCGTAATTTCTCCACGCAAGCGATTCCATACCTCCGAAAGCTGCGCGATCTCACCCGTGAGACCGCCAATCTCGCCGTCGTCGACGACGAATTCATCATCGTGCTGACCCGCATGGAGAGCCGCGAGATCATGCGCTCGCTGACCCAGGTCGGCGGCCGCGTCCCCATGGTAACCTCCGGCGTCGGCAAGGCGGTGCTCGCTACCTATTCCGACGAGGACGTTGGCGCCGTCATCCGCCACCACGGCATGCCCCGCCTGACCGAGAAGTCGATCGTGCGGCCGAGCGATTTGTTCAAAGAGCTCGAAAAGATCCGCAAGCAGGGCTACGCGCTCGACGATGAAGAGGCCTGCATGGGCCTGCGCTGTGTTGCCGCAGTCGTCTACAATGACTGCGCCGAGCCGCTCGCGGCGATTTCGGTCTCCGGCATGACCAGTCGGTTGACCGACCAGAGGTTGCCGGAAATCGGGCAAATCGTGCGGGATGTCGCCGCCGAACTGACGGATGCGCTCGGCGGGGTGGTGCCGACACCCCGATAACGGGACCACCGGGGGATGTCACTGGACAGCATCGGCCGTTTTGGCTGATATGCGACCAAACGACACAATGCGGCAAACGTCCGCACGAGCCTGGAGATGCCCCCATGTTTCACTTTCCCGCGCGCCTTGTCGGCGCAGCCGTCGCGCTGACCCTTGCGGCAGCCAATCCGGCTTTTGCCCAGCAGCTCGAGCTCAAGCTGATGGCGCCGGCGGCACCGGGCGGGGGCTGGGACCAGACCGCGCGCTCGATGCAGCAGGCGCTGGTCGCCTCGGGCGTCGCGCGCAGCGTGCAGGTCACCAACGTTCCCGGCGCGGGTGGCAGCGTCGGCATCGCCCAGTTCGTCAACGGCGCCAAGGGCGACGGCAACCAGATGATGGTCAACGGCTTCGTCATGGTGGGCGCGCTCGCCATGAACAAGTCGCCGGTCACGCTGGACCAGGTGACGCCGATCGCGCGCCTCACCGAGGAGATCCAGGTGATCGTGGTGCCCGCGAATTCGCCGATCAAGACCGGGCAGGATCTGGCCGCCGCGGTGAAGGCCGATATCGCCAAGGTGACCTTCGCCGGCGGCTCGGCCGGCGGCGTCGATCACGTGATGGCGGCGCTGTTCGCCGGCGCCGTCGGCGCCGACGCGAAGAAGATCAACTACATCCCGTTCTCCGGCGGCGGCGAGTCGCTCGCCGCCATTCTCGGCGGCAAGGTCACCGCGGGCATTTCGGGGCTGAGCGAATATGAAGGGCAGATCAAGTCCGGCAAGCTGCGCGCGATCGGCGTGACCTCAGAGAAGCGCATCGCCGGCAGCGACATCCCGACTTTCAAGGAGCAGGGCATCGACCTCGTGATCGCCAACTGGCGCTCGGTGGTCGCACCTCCCGGCATCACGCCGGAGCAGCGCAAGACACTTAGCGATGCGGTCGAGAAGATGGTGAAGTCGGACGCCTGGAAGGAGATCCTCAAGCAGAAGGGCTGGGAGGATGCCTATCTCGGCGGCGATGCCTTTGCCAACTTCCTGAAAAAGGAAACGGTGCGCGTCACCGACGTGCTGAAATCGGTCGGCCTGGTCAAGTCATGATCTCAGGCGATCCCGCCCACCCGCACCGGCGCGTCGATCGCGCTGGCCTCGTCATCGCCGCACTGCTCGCAGGTCTCGCCGTGGTGCTGGTCTGGGATTCGCGCGGGCTGCAATCCGGCGCGATGTACGGGATGGGACCCGAGGCGATGCCAGTCGTGGTCGCCTCCGGCCTTGCGCTGCTTGCGATCGGCAATTTCATCGACGCGCTGCGCGGTAATCTGCCGGCGCGCGAGAGTTCCGATCCCGTGCCTGTGGTCTTGATCCTCATTGGCCTTGCGCTTCTGATCGCCATCATCGGCTTCGGCGGCGGCTTCATCCTGGCGACCTCGGCGCTGTTCGTGACGACCTCGGCGGCCTTCGGGCGTCGTGCCGTCCTCGCCGATTCCATCATCGCTCTCGTGATGTCGACCCTCATTTATCTCGCGTTCGACCGGCTGCTGACGCTGAGCCTTCCGGCCGGCCCCCTGGAGCGACTGCTGTGATGGACACTTTTGCCGCGCTGGCACATGGCATGGCGGTCGCCGTCCAGCCGATGAATCTGCTCTATGCGCTGATCGGCGTCTTCCTCGGCACGGCCGTGGGCGTGCTGCCCGGCATCGGCCCGGCGCTGACGGTCGCGCTGCTGCTGCCGGTGACCTACAAGCTCGACCCCGGCGGCTCGCTGATCATGTTCGCCGGCATCTATTATGGCGGCATGTATGGCGGCTCGACCACCGCGATCCTCATCAACACACCCGGCGAGAGCGCCTCGATGGCGACCGCGCTCGAAGGCAACAAGATGGCCAAGGCCGGCCGCGGCGGGCCGGCGCTTGCGACATCGGCGATCGGCTCCTTCGTCGCCGGTACCATCGCGACCATCGGGCTGGCATTCCTCGCGCCGTGGCTGGTCGATTTCGCTGTGCGCTTCGGCCCCGAGGATTACTTCGCGCTGATGTGCGTCGCCTTCGTCACGGTGTCGGCGACCTTCGGCGATTCCCCGGTCCGAGGCCTGACCAGCCTGTTCATCGGCCTTACGCTTGGTCTCGTCGGCATCGACAAGCTGACCGGGCAGGCGCGGCTTACGTTCGGCGTGCCTGAATTGCTCGATGGCGTCGAGGTGACGACGCTTGCGGTCGGCCTGTTCGCGGTGGGCGAGGCGCTCTACGTCGCATCGCGCCGCCACCACACCGAGGAGAAGCTCGAGCCGGTGCGCGGCTCGCTGTGGATGACGAAGCAGGATTGGAAACGGTCGTGGAAGCCGTGGCTGCGCGGCACCATGTTCGGCTTCCCAATCGGCGCGCTGCCCGCGGGCGGTGCGGAGATTCCGACCTTCCTCTCCTATTCGACCGAGAAGCGGCTCACGAAACATCCGAAAGAGTTCGGCAAGGGTGCGATCGAAGGTGTCGCGGGACCGGAAGCCGCCAACAATGCCTCTGCCGCCGGCACGCTGGTGCCGCTGCTCACGCTCGGGCTTCCGACGTCGGCGACGGCCGCGATGATGCTGGCGGGTTTCCAGCAATACGGCCTCAACCCGGGGCCGCTGCTGTTCGCCGAACGGCCGGACCTGGTGTGGGGCCTGATTGCCAGCCTGTTCATCGCCAATGCGATGCTGCTTGTGCTCAATCTGCCGCTGGTCGGCCTGTGGGTGCGGCTGCTCGCGATCCCGCAGCCGTGGCTCTATGCCGGCATCCTCGTGTTCGCGACCATGGGCACCATCGCGGCAAAGCCGTCGGTGGTCGAATTGTCGATGCTGGCCGGCTTTGGTGTGCTCGGCTTTTTGATGCGCCGCTTCGATTTTCCGATCGCGCCCGTCGTCGTCGGCCTGATCCTCGGTCCGATCGCCGAGAGCCAGTTGCGCCGGGCGCTCGCGATCAGCCTCGGCGATCCCATAACGCTGGTTCAGAGCCCGATCTCGGCGACCTTGCTTGGTGTCGCGCTGATCGCGCTGCTGGCGCCCTTCGTGTTGAAGGGTCTCGGGCGGTTCAAGGCGAACGAGGATTAGTTAGGGCGTGTACTCATGAAGTAATGTCGGCTCCTGAGGGCCGAGCGGAAATCTCTGATCGGCCAGAGCATTACTGCTGGTGACTCTGAGCCGAAGTCGGATTTGCGGCAGCCGCGCGTCCATTGCCAGCGGAGCTTGCCCACGCTGTTGGCATCGTTCCTAGGCGGCGCGAACGTAGCCGTAGCGCAGGTTCGACGGTTGCTTCGAAGCTTGCGTGTACTCGTTCTTGAGCGCCGCGAGGCGGTCCTCGGAAAAGGCCGGCATCCTGGTATTCTCGGCCGATTTCAGTTTGATCTTGTAGAATCTGGTTGCGTTGCCCGCGAAGATCAGCTGCTTGGTAGCGCTGTTGGCATCGCCAAGCGCCGCAAAGCCGTACTTCTTTTGCATATCCTCGGGGATTTCGAGCCGGCGCAGCGCCTCGATCTGCCACTGTGGTGAGCCGTACCAGACCGAGTCGGTGCCCCACATGACGTGATCAACACCCATCCCCTTTATCAGCGTGCCGATCAGCGCGGCGCAGAACTTCGGATGCGCCACGGCCGAGTTGGCAAAGGACGTGCCGAGCTCGGCATAGACGTTGGCGACGCCAAACTTCTGCGGGACTTCCGCAAGATCGGTGGCCCACTGGATACGGCCGGTCTGCTCGAAATCCGCCCACGCGTGATCGGGTAGCTCGAGGAACGGCCGCAGCGCCGAGTGATAGATCACGAAGTTCATCTGCGGCCAATCCTTCGCGGCTTTTCCGATGTCCCACGCTGTTGCATATTCCCAGACGCCGGCGAACGACTTCTCGTAATCGGGCGGCAGCAACCCCTTGTGGATGCACAGTGTGTTGATGCCGGCCTTCACCGCTTTCTCGTAGAACGGATACATCACCTGCTCGTCGTCGAGCCGCCATGGGAACTTCGAGGGCGCCAGCGGATCGCCAATCGTGTAGGACTTCCAGGAATCCGGTTTGTAGACCTCGATTGCCTTGTCCACCTCGTCCATCCAGCCGGGTTGCTTGGGGGTGATGACGCTATGCGCCAGCAGGCGGCGCGAACCGGCGAAGTCGTTGATCAGTTCTCGCGCCTTGACGATCTGCTCATTGGACAGCAGCCACCAACTCGGGTCGTCGAAGGGCGCGCCGCTCAGGAGCGCCATGTTGGTGTCGCTGTCGTAGTAGATCTCTTTCACATAGTTCTGGAACTTGTAGCGGGCGAGCGAAGAGACGCCTTCCTCTTTCATCTTCGGATTCCAGTGCTGGCTCGCAAAGTCCGCCAGCCCCAACAGCTCCTTGTGGTCGAAGTCGTCCCGCACGAAATGAGTCTGGACGTCGAAGATGAATTGGCCTGCAAGGCTCTGCGCGCGGGCCAGCATCAGCTCGGGCTCGCGGGCTTCAGCGGGCGCGACCTGGAAAACATTGCCGTAGATGTCGTTCATGGCGAGGAACGCTGCCGCCATGCCGCAGCTCGTGTGCAAGAACTGCCTGCGGCTCAAGCCGAGGTGCCTGCCGTTGACATCAGCGAGCTCGTTGATCCGTGCCTCGACCTTCTTTTGCGTATCGCTCTGCGGGGGCGGGAGATACTCTCCATTGGAGATAATCTGGGTCGGGATAGGCGTTGCCGCCGATGCCGCCTCCGCGCCCGCGACGAGACGCTGTTCTCGCTCACTAAGCCAGGTGCTCATTGTTCTCCTCCCGTTTGTTGGCCGTCGACCGCGCTAGGTGCGCGCATGAGGCGCGTGTGGCTACTCTCAATCAGTTGGCAGGACCGACTAGGCGTACCTCTCCGGTTCAGCTACGCATGAAGCCATCACGCGCCCGAAGCCTAGGCGAACCTCTGCATCGCTTCATCTTGCTAGAGCGGCAGGCATACCCGAGAAATCACTTGCAGTTGTGGGTATCCGCGCTGATTCAATGCTCAAACTTCTATTCGCGCAAGCGATGTGATCCGACAGTCACGCTGTCCCAACGCCGCATCATTCTGTCATCTGATCGATTTCAGTCGAAGTGAAAGGCTCGTTGCTCAAATGGACTGCGTCGGCTCATGCCCCCGAGCCGAACACCGCAGCAGCGGCTGCCATCTCGACTCTCTGCCGGAGATCCTCATACGGTGGCTGCGTTAACTGCTGCTTTTGGACCCATAGCCGACCTCAACGCGCAGTGTTCGAATAGCGCATCCGATATGGACCGCTTCAGCGCTTGGTCATGGACCAGCGCTTTTGACCCGTTACGGACGTTGGGGTGGGAGATCCTCACCGCATTGGGCCGCAGCCCGGTCAGAAGGATGCGCATCCGGCGATGCTATTCGAGCATCGTGCTCGCCGGTTTTACGCGGACGCGCCGAAACGGCTAGCATCGCCCGTTTCATCTACTGGATCGGCAGATCGAAAACGCGAGATGCCGCTGCACCCATAGAGAAGATCTTCTCGAGTTCGAGCCGCATGGTGTCGCGGCATTCGCACGCCACCGCAGCGAGCCGCGATGAGTCGATCTCGATTTCGCCTCGCCGCTCAGATCTGATCGCTCCGGAAGCGCGCAGATTGCGCATCAGTAGCGTCACCGTCGTTCGTCGTACACCCAACATCTGCGAAAGCGCGTCCTGGGTGAGAGGAAGGACGTCGTGGTTGATGCTGTCGTGAAGTTGAAGCAGCCAGCGTGCCATGCGGGCTTGGACGGGATGCAGTGCGTTGCAAGCCCCGCCCAATTGAAACTGTATCAGCATCGCCTTGAAGTGCAGCTGGACTACGTGCCGGATCGCAGGACTCCGGCTGAAAGCGGCATGGAAACGCGCTGCCGGGATCCGCGAGGCCGTCCCCTCGGCACGAACGATAGCCGTAACGGCCGCAGGGGACGGCCCCAGCACGGATAGTGCCCACTGCTCCCTCGCGCCCTATTGCGGCGCTGGCGACCGTCTGCCCATTCGCCATATCGACCATCACCGAAACGGCGCCACTATGAGGGAAGAGGACGTGCTCGGTGTGATCCCCCACCCGCGAGACGACCTCTTCCCGATCGAGAGTTACCATCTGTAGGTCGGGTGCCAGAAGATCGAAGTCCGCGGTCGGCAGTGCTGCCAGAAGCCGGTTACCAACTCCGCTTACAAGCATCACTGCAGCCCGATGCGAAACATCCGCCCCATCGCATTTCGAGCGGCATATGGCGACAACCTCAAACTTTGTTTGAATTCGCGTATGCTTTTCGCTTCGAAATCCAATTCAGATGCGAAAGCTCTTAACCGCAAAAATGAAACTCCAAGCACACGCGACGCGGGGGCGAATTCTGCTGTTGCAGGATCATTCAATTAGATCCGAGCGCCACGCCGACACAATTGCAAAATGGGTATGGGTAACATCATAAGGGGTTCCCGCCGTTGGCCCGATGCTGCCTAGCTCGAAGCTCGTCCGAGCGTCGGCTGCTTAGTGTAGACCGGAAGCAGCTTGCAGGCAGTGCAGACCGCCGATTCTGACCCGAAGCTGCTCTTGCGCGCGGTCGCAGTGTGTGCGGGGTGCGTAGGCGAAGGCTGGGACCAGAGGATCGATATTACTCGTGCCGAATTAATGAGACAGGCTACACGTTTCGGAGGAGGTTCGAAATGTACACGCGCGTTCTGGGACTCACGATATCTGCTCTCATGCTGACGTACGGCCCGGTCGGTGCGATCGCACAAGACCGAATGACACCCCAGCCAGATCAGCAACAAATGCAATCCCATCCCACGGGCCAGGAAGGCGCGAGCACGATGGGGCAAGGCGGCATGATGGGGCACGGAATGATGGGAGGACGTATGATGGGGCGCGGCATGATGGGTGGGAGCGCGATGGGATCACCCTTTATGATGCGCATGATGTTCGCTCTGATGGACGCCGACGGCGATGGGACCATCTCACTGCAGGAGTTTCAGGCAGCTCACGAGCGGATTTTCAAGGCAATGGACAGCAATAAAGATGGCAAGCTGACCCTGGAGGAGATGCAAGTGTTCATACACGGCACCAGGTGATCGGCTCCGGCGCGGATGGCGCGCGTCGCGTGCGCCATCCGCCCCCGAAGAAATGAGCCTTAAGCCTTCAGGTCCGTGATCCGCATAATCGCGACCACACTCCCATCGTTGTACGCCTGTTCTTTCGTGTCCTTGTTGCAGGTCCAGACAAAATTCTTCTTGCCCGTAAAGGTCTTTCCCTCCTGGTCAAGCCGAAGCTCCCCTTCGGTGATATGGCAGACCATGGCATTCATCATCGGGGGCCCCATGGTCTTCGACCCCGGCTGCATAATGATATCGCGCATTGAGACGGTCTTAAAACCTGGGATCAGGGATGGTGTCTCGCCTTCATATTCACGCACCACGACACCTGGCCAAGGCGTCGTATCCTTGTAGCCTGTGGTTTGCGCGGCGGCTGGCTTGATCATGGCAGCCGAAGCCGCTGCCAACCCGAATCCCAGTGCAGACCTTCGATCGACCTTGCTCATCGCTTTTCTCCCGACATTACCGAACGAGCCGTTGCATAAGCAGCGCGCAAAGTTCGTGGTGAACGGTGGAGCGAAACCGAAAAAAGGACGGTCTCTAAGAGAGCGTGCCTGCCGATAGCACCAATGCCGCTCATTTACCCGGACGGTGATTTCGGCACGTCCCGCCTCAAGGGCAGTGATATTCTACGTCACCTGACGCATCCGGGGAACAGGTGGCGACGCACGAAGACACTGCGGCCGAATGTCCGGAATTTGGCCCATCGGCGACCTTCAACTATGTCTGCTGTTTGTGCCACTGTTGAGGGACGAGCGGACATCTGGAGCGCCCAAACTAAGCGCGTGATTTATGAGTACATGCCATAGCGGAAATTAGAAGGCGGGGCGCGTCTGCCCAATCCGTAAGCACGGGTGCCGTATTATTTGAGTTGCCCTCGCCGCCATCGGCGGCAACCATCGCCGGGCTGCCCATTCCCACGCGAGAGCCCCGATGACCAAGCTCACCCGCTTCTCCGTCGCGCCGCTGCACAGCATGACGCGGCGCCTCACCGATGTCGCATCCGCACGCGCCGCGCCGGATCTGATCGTCACCGGCGCGCGGGTGCTCTCGACCTATTCGGAACGTATCCATCCGGGCCGGGAAGTCTGGATTACCGGCGGCCGCATCGCGGCGGTGAAGCCGGCCGGTGCAGCGAAGAAGGTGTGGAGTGACGTGCCGCTCTATGACGCGGCCGGCGGCATCATCGCGCCCGGCCTCGTCGATCCCCACATCCACATCGAATCCTCGATGGTGACGGCCTGCGCCTATGCGGAGGCCGCGCTGCTCAACGGCACCACCACGATCTTCTGCGACAGCCACGAGATCGGCAACGTCATGGACGTCGCCGGTGTCGAGGCGATGCTCGAGGATGCCCGCGAGGCGCCGCTCTCCATCTTTTTGACAGTGCCGAGCACAGTGCCGGCAACGTCGGCGGAGTTGGAGACGGCCGGCGGTGATCTCACGCCGGACAAGATCGCGGGCCTGTTTGACCGCTGGCCCGAAGCGGTGGCGCTCGGCGAGAAGATGGATTTCGTTCCGGTGACGATGGGCGACGAACGCAGCCACGCCATCCTGGCGGCAGCATTGAAGCGGGGCCGGCCGGTGTGCGGTCACGTCTATGGCCGCGAATTCGTCGCGGCGTATGCGGCGAGCGGCGTCACCGACACGCACGAGGCGATCGACCGCGACATCGCCGACGACCTGCTCGACGCCGGCGTCTGGGTTTTCCTGCGCGGCGGTCCGCCGACGACGCCCTGGCATTCGCTGCCGCAGGCAATCCGGACCATCACCGAGCTCGGGGCCTCGCACAAGCGCACGGCGGTCTGCACCGATGACCGCGATGCTGACGACCTGCTGCTGTTCGGCCTCGATTGGGTGGTGCGCGAAGCGGTGAAGGCGGGGATGTCGCCGGAGCAGGCCTGGTCGATGGGCTCGCTGCATGGTGCCACGCGCTTCGCCATGGACGGCGATATCGGTGGGCTCGGTGGAGGCCGCCGCGCCGATCTCGTGCTGATGGACGATCAACTCAAGCCGCAATGCACCTGGTATGGCGGCGAGCTCGTGGTCGAGCACGGCAAGATCACCTCCCGGCTCGATCAGGCGCTGTCGCAGCGCTATCAATATCCGAAGGCTGCTTATGCCACCGTGAAACTGCCCGAGAGGGTCAAGCTGACGCCGGAACTGCCGGCAAAAGCTTGCACCGTCAATGCGATCAAGACTGCGCTGCCCGGCATCACGCTGATCCACGAGAAGGTCGCGATCGAGCCCGCAAAAGACTGGACATTGCTGTTCGCGCGCTACGGCCTGTGTTTCGTTACCGTGGTCGAGCGTCATGGCAAGTCCGCCGGCAACGTCGCGTACGGCCTGTTGAAGGATTTTGGCCTCAAGCGCGGCGCGGTCGCCTCCAGCGTTGGGCACGACAGCCATAACATCATCGTCGCTGGAACCAACGAGAGCGATATGCAGGTCGCGATATCAGCGATCAAAGACCATCAGGGCGGCGTTTGCGTCGTCGCCGACGGCAAGGTGAGGGCACTGGTCCCGCTGCCGATTGCGGGCCTGCTCTCCGACAAGCGCGTCACGGAAGTGGCCGAAGAGGTCAAGGCGCTCAAGAAGGAATGGGCAGAGGGTGGCTGCACCATCCCCTACATGGGCTTCAATTTGATTCCGCTATCGGTCATTCCGGAAATTCGCATCACCGACAAGGGCCTCGTGCTGGTGCCGCAGATGGAGCTGGCGCCGCTGTTCGAGTGAGGCGCTTTCACGCATTTATTCATCTAACCAATTGAGACCGCCGCGATTTTTCCGCGGCTGCCGCATCGTGGAAAATAAAATCGATCTCGTTGAGATCGCATCTTGCGCGCCCGATCATCTCGCTCGCTGACGCAACCAAGCGAGGTCCGATATGGCGAAGATGCGAGCCGTCGATGCAGCCGTGCGTATTCTGGAGAAGGAAGGCATCTCCACTGCCTTCGGGGTTCCCGGCGCTGCGATCAATCCGCTCTACTCGGCGCTGAAGAAGCGCGGCTCGATCCGCCACATCCTGGCGCGCCATGTCGAGGGCGCTTCGCACATGGCGGAAGGATATACGCGGGCCAAGGGCGGAAATATCGGCGTCTGCATCGGCACTTCGGGGCCGGCCGGCACCGACATGATCACCGGGCTCTATTCGGCCATCGCCGATTCCATTCCGATCCTCTGCATCACCGGACAGGCGCCTCGGGCACGGCTCTACAAGGAAGACTTCCAGGCGGTCGACATCGAGTCGATCGCAAAGCCCGTGACCAAATGGGCGGTGACGGTGCGCGAGCCCGCGCTTGTGCCGCGCGTGTTCAGCCAGGCCTTCCATGTCATGCGCTCCGGCCGCCCGGGCCCGGTGCTGATCGACATGCCGCTCGATGTGCAGCTCGCCGAGATCGAGTTCGACGACGAGACCTATGAGCCGCTGCCGGTTTACAAGCCGGCTGCGACGCGCAAGCAGGTTGAGAAGGCGCTGGAGATGCTCAATGCTGCCGAGCGTCCGCTGATCGTCGCGGGCGGCGGCATCATCAACGCCGATGCCTCGGATCTGCTGGTGGAATTCGCCGAGATCGCGAACGTGCCTGTGGTGCCGACGCTGATGGGGTGGGGAGCGATTCCCGACGATCACGTGCTGATGGCCGGCATGGTCGGGCTTCAGACCAGCCACCGCTACGGCAACGCCACGCTGCTGGAATCCGATTTCGTGCTCGGCATCGGCAACCGCTGGGCCAACCGCCACACCGGCTCGGTCGAGACCTACACCAAGGGCCGTAAATTCGTTCACGTGGACATCGAGCCGACGCAGATCGGACGCGTGTTCAATCCCGATCTCGGCATCGTCTCTGACGCGAAGGCTGCGCTCGAATTGTTCGTCGCCGTCGCCAGGGAGTGGCGCCGGTCAGGCAGGCTCCGCGAGCGCCAGGCGTGGCCCGCATCCTGCCGCGACCGCAAGAAGACGATGCTGCGCAAGAGCCATTTCGACAACGTGCCGATCAAGCCGCAGCGCGTCTACGAGGAGATGAACAAGGCCTTCGGCCGCGACACCACTTATGTCACCGTGATCGGCTTGTCGCAGATCGCCGGCGCGCAATTCCTCGGCGTTTACAAGCCGCGCAACTGGATCAATGCGGGGCAGGCCGGGCCGCTCGGCTGGACGCTGCCGGCAGCGCTCGGCGTGCGTGCGGCGTGTCCGGAGCGAGAGATCGTCGCGCTCTCAGGCGATTACGACTTCCAGTTTTTGATCGAGGAGCTTGCGGTCGGCGCGCAATTCAATCTGCCCTACATCCACATCGTCGTGAACAATTCCTATCTCGGCCTGATCCGCCAGGCCCAGCGCGGCTTCGACATGGACTATCACGTCCAGCTCTCTTTCGAGAACATCAACGCGCCCGAGATCGGCGTCTACGGTGTCGATCATGTTGCGGTCGCCGAAGGCCTCGGCTGCAAGGCGATCCGCGTCACCGACCCGAAGGACACGCAGGCGGCGTTCGCGACGGCGCGCGAATTGATGGCAAAGCATCGCGTGCCCGTCGTGGTCGAGTTCATCCTCGAACGCGTCACCAACATCGCGATGGGCACGGAGATCGACAACATCGTTGAGTTCGAAGAAGTGCTCGATCTGCCGCTCGACGAGGTCGGAAGCGCTCGGTCTGGCGTGTTGCAGCCGGCCGAATAAGGGGACAGCATCATGCCGAAATTCGCCGCCAACCTCACCATGCTCTTCAACGAGACGCCGTTCCTCGACCGCTTCACTGCTGCGAAGGCGGCGGGATTTTCCGGGGTCGAGTATCTCTTTCCCTATGATTTCGACAAGGCGCAGCTGCGTGAGCAGCTCGAGGCGCACGGCCTCACGCAGGTGCTGCACAATTTGCCGGCCGGCAACTGGGCGGCGGGCGAGCGCGGCATCGCGATCCTGCCCGATCGCACCGCCGAATTCCGCGACGGCGTGTTCCGCGCCATCGACTACGCCAAGGCGCTCGATTGCGAGCAGCTCAACTGCCTCGTCGGCATCGCGCCTGCCGATGCCGACCGGCGCCAGCTCAATGAGACGCTGGTTGGAAACTTGCGCTTTGCGGCCTCGACGCTGGCGCGCGAGAACATCAAGCTGCTGGTCGAGCCGATCAACACGCTCGATATTCCCGGCTTCTACCTCAACGGCACCGAGCAGGCGGTGCAGCTGATCTCCGAAGTGCGGTCGAACAACCTGTTCATCCAGTACGATATCTATCACATGCAGATCATGGAGGGCGATCTCGCCCGCACCATGCAGGAATATCTGCCCCAGATCGCCCACATCCAGCTTGCCGACAATCCCGGCCGCCACGAGCCCGGCACCGGCGAGATCAACTATCCGTTCCTGTTCCGCCACCTCGACGCGATCGGCTATCGCGGCTGGATCGGCTGCGAATACAAGCCGCGCACCACGACGCTGGAAGGGCTCTCGTGGCACGCGGCGCAGACGTTCGAGACGTGAGCAGACGCAGCGGCAGTGGGCTCCCTCTCCGGCTTGCGGGAGAGGGCTGGGGAGAGGGTGTCTCCGCGATGGGGCTCGCCAATATCCGTTGAAAGTCCCCCAAGCGGATAAAGCCCTCACCCGGCACTGCGTGCCGACCTTTCCCGCAAGCGGGAGAGGTGCATCGAGCGCGCCGATCAAATTTCGCCAATTCAACTGAGAGAAACAGACATGACCAACATCGGCTTCATCGGACTTGGCACCATGGGACGGCCGATGGCCGGCCATCTCCTGGCGGCGGGCCATCGCGTTTTCCTGCATGATGCCGCGCCGGTCGCGCCCGATCTGATCGCCGCCGGCGGTATCGCCTGCAAGTCGGGTAAGCAGGTCGCCGAGGAGGCGGAGGCTGTCATCATCATGGTGCCGGACACGCCGCATGTGGAAGCCGTGCTGTTCGGCAAGGACGGTGTGGCGAGCGGCATCTCCAAGGGCAAGATCGTGGTCGACATGAGCTCGATCTCGCCACTGGCGACGAAGGAGTTTGCCAAGAAGATCGAGGCGCTCGGTGCGGACTATTTGGACGCGCCGGTGTCGGGAGGGGAGGTCGGCGCCAAGGCGGCGAGCCTCACGATCATGGTCGGCGGGCCCGAGCGGGCCTTCAACACCATGAAGCCGGTGTTCGACAAGATGGGCAAGAACGTCACCAGGGTCGGGGCCAATGGCGACGGGCAAACGACGAAGGTCGCCAACCAGATCATCGTCGCGCTGACGATCGAGGCGGTGAGCGAGGCACTGTTGTTTGCGTCGAAGGCCGGCGCGGATCCGGCCCTGGTGCGGCAGGCGCTGATGGGCGGCTTTGCCTCATCGCGGATTCTCGAAGTCCATGGCGAGCGCATGGTGAAGCGCAATTTCGATCCCGGCTTCCGCATCGAGCTGCACCAGAAGGATCTCAACCTCGCGCTCGAAGGCGCGCGTGCGCTTGGCCTCTCACTGCCGAGCACGGCGGTGGCGCAGCAATTGTTCTCGTCCTGCACCGCTCATGGCGGCAAGGCCTGGGATCATTCGGCGATGGTGCGGGCGCTGGAACTCATGGCAGGGCATGAGATCGCCGCGGCCTAGACTGTTACGGGGTAACAGTCTCCAGAATTGACACGTCTTTGGCCGTCCAGGAACCGGAACAATGCTCCGGCCCCGCGGGTTGAAGGTGTACAACAATCACTGGAGGCGTAAGGATATGAAAACCCGTCTTGCGATTACGTTGGCTGCTGCGTCGCTGCTGGCGTCGAGCGCCGCCTTTGCTCAATCGACCACCGCCCAAGGCGCTGCGGAAGGCGCGCGCGCGGGCGGCGACATCGGCGGGCCGGTCGGCGCGATGGTCGGCGGCACCGTCGGTGCGGCCGTTGGCGCCGGTTTGGAAATTCCGAATGCGATTCTGGGCGGAATCCCGCGCGACAATTCAGTGGTGATCCGCGAGCGCGTCGTGGTTGGCGAGCCGTTGCCGCCGACCGTGGTGCTGCGCCCGGTACCGAACTACACGGAGTATCGCTACGCGGTCGTGAATGATCGCCGCGTGATCGTCGAGCCGCGCACGCGCCGCGTCGTCAAGATCATCGACTGATCTGCGCAAGCTACGCGCTGATAAAATGGGCCCTGCGGAGTGTCACTCCGCGGGGCCTTCGCTCGTCAGGACCGAATTTGCGCGAAGCCGGGCGGTGGCCCAATCGGCGGCGGCCGCGAGCACAAAGCCCAGGCAGGCCGTGAGCGCGTCCACCAGAAAATCCTCTAGCCGCGCATGGCGACCAGGTGCCCAAAATTGCATCAGTTCGAGCACGCCGATCAGCACGACCGCGGCCGCTGCGGTCAGCAGGCGTCGCTGCCGATAGGCGAGGCCGAAGGCCAGTCCCACCAGGATAAAGGCGAGCGCATGTTCGCCGTCCTGGCCGAAGTCGGAATGCGGCCGGAGGCCGGGGGGACCAAGGGTTGCGAATGTGACGGCGGCCGCGAGCAGCCAGGCAAATGAACGAACCAAAAGGGACATCCGGCTCGCTTAGCACAGATTTGCACCGGGCCGTATAGTCCCGATATCAGATCGACGTGTAGTTAATGACGAAATATTAAAGTGGCTCGCGCACGCCGAGGCCGTGCATGAAGCGTTCCCGTATCTGCACGGGGTCGCGCCGGGTGGTGCCGACGCCCGGCTTGTCGTCGATCCGGACCGCGATCAGGCTCGGCTCGGCAGCCGCCATCGCATTCTCGACTAGGCGCTCGAAATCCTCCTCGTCCGCGGCCCAGGAGCTGTTGGCGAGGCCGGACCCGACGGCGATGGCGACGATGTCGGCGACATCAGCGGCCGGTGTCGGCTGTGCGCCGGTAATTTGGTAGATGCTATTGTCCATCACGATCATCGTGAGGTTCTTCGGCTTCAGGGCTGCAATCGTCGAGAGCGCGCCGAGCTGCATCAGCAGCGAACCGTCGCCTTCAAGCGCGAAGACGCGGCGGTCGGGCTGCGCCAGCGCCACCCCGAGCCCGATTGGGAAGGCGAGGCCCATGCTGCCCAGCATGTAGAAATTCTGCGGGCGGTGGCCGGCGGCCCAAAGATCGAAATTGGTGTTGCCGATGCCGCCGATCACCGCTTCCTCGTTTCCGAGCTTCGCGATCAGGCGCGAGGTGACGTCGAAACGGTTCATCACCTTGGTGTTGCGCGCATTCAGATTTGAGCTCATTTGGCCGACCTCACTTGTCGAACACCTTGCCGCCGGTGAGCAGCGGGCTGAGGATCAGCGCCACCGGCGCCTGCGTAGTGACGGCCTGCTTGATCGAGCGGTCCGTGATGAATTCGAGCTCGTCGAGCCGGGTGATGGTGTGATGCTCCAGCGCCAGCGAGTCCAGCACCGGGCGCATGGTGCGGCAGACCAGCGACTGGCCGTAATTGAACTCGCCGAGCGTGCCGCGCTCGGACACGAACATGATCAGCGGAATCTGGTAGGGCACTGCGAGCGAGGCCAGTACGTTGGCGAGCGTCGCAAAACCCGAGGTCTGCATCAGCACCGCGCCGCGGCGGCCGCCCATCCAGGCGCCCGAGACGATGCCGACCGCTTCCTCCTCGCGGGCGGTGGCAAAGGTGGTGAAGAAGGGATCGGCGTGCAGGTTCCTGATCAGCGGTGTCAGCACCCGATCGGGCACGTAAGGGACGAGGCTGATCTCGTTCCGCTTCAGGGTTTGCAGGACGATGTCATGCCAGCTTCTTTCGCCGGCCCCTTGCGGCGAGGTCTGCTGCTCCGCAATCGCCATTGCGTTCTCCCTTGAGCCGCGTTGTATGCTTATTGGTCTTCGGCCGTCGCGGCGCTTTGCTGAACTTGACGCAGCGGGCGGGATTGTCAACATGTCCGGGCCGGCACCGTGATCTGCGCCAGACGGCCTGCCGTGGCCGGCACCGCCATGTCATAAGTGCGGCAACGAAAAAGTGGGAGGAAGCACGGAGGGGGCGCGCGCCGCGCTGGCCTTGCTGATCCCTGGAAAGCCGGAAGGGTCCTGATGTCGGTCAACAGCAAGCGTGTCGTCTACTCCAATTATTTGGCCAATCCGATCTATATCGACATCCTCAAGGCGCGGTCCGACGTCCGGCTCGATCGCATCGAGAACGGCAGCCCCGAAGACGTCTATGCGCCGCTCCTCGGCGCTACCCATGTCTATCAGGTCGGCGCTGCCCGCGACGAGCTCGCCCCGCATTTCCATGTCGATGCCGCTTTCCTGAAGCGCGCGCCGAATTTGCTGCTCGTCTCCAGCAACGGCGCCGGCTTCGACCCGGTCGACGTCGAGGCCTGCACGGCCGCCGGCGTCGTGGTCGTCAATCAGTCCGGCGGCAACGCCCATTCGGTCGCCGAGCACGCGCTGGCGATGATGTTGACGCTGTCTAAGCGCATCATCCAGTCGGACCGCCGGCTACGCCGCGAGCGCGACGTCAACCGCAACGAGCTCGTCGGCAACGAGGTCGAGCGCAAGACCGTCGGCATCATCGGCCTCGGCAATGTCGGCCGGCGCATCGCCGCGCTGTGCAAGGGCCTGCTTGGCATGAAAGTGCTGGCCTATGACCCTTATTTGTCGGCCGAGGTGATGGCCGAGCGGGGCGGGGAGAAGGTCGAGCTCGACGAGCTCCTGCGCCGCGCCGATTTCGTCTCGATCTCCTGTCCGCTCAACAAGGGCAGCCGCAACATGATCAGCGTGCGTGAATTCGCGCTGATGCAGCCGCATGCCTATTTCATCACCACGGCGCGCGGCTTCATCCACGACGAGGACGCGCTGCTCCAGGCGTTGCGCGACAAGCGCATCGCCGGCGCCGGCCTCGACGTCTGGTCCAAGGAACCGCCGCCGCCGGAGCATCCGCTGCTCCAGCTCGACAACGTGCTGGCGAGCCCCCATACCGCCGGCGTGACGATCGAGGCGCGCCAGAACATGGGCCGCATCGCCGCCGAGCAGGTGCTGGATGTGCTGGACGGCAAGCGCCCGCCGCGCATCATCAATCCCGAGGTCTGGCCGCGCTATGCGGAGCGCTTCAAGCAGGCGTTCGGCGTGATGCCGGGGTAGGGACAGCTACCCTCTCTTCCTCTTCATTCCGGGCTCGGCCCTGCGAGCCGCCCCGGAATGACGGAGCGAAGAAAACAGCGTCCCGACCTTGATCCGCGTCAAAATCTCCTTTCCCTGTCCGGCCTAAATGGGATTAGAGTGCCGCCGGGGCTGACCGGGGGCACCAGGAGGTCCCATGTCAACTTATGTCGTCAGGTTCATGAAGGACGTGCTCGGTCAGTACGGCCGGCAGATCGAGGTCTGCCAGGGGACGCTCGAGATCGACGCCGCCGACGAGGACGAGGCCAAGGAGCGGGCCAAGGCGAAGTTCTGCAAGGACCAGGCGTTGCATCATTGGTCCCTGCATGCCGACCGCATTCAGGTCAGACCGGCCGATTTTCCGTCATGAAGATCTAAATCGCGATGAGATTGTCATCGCGCTTTAGCTTATTGTTTGAGCATGATCTTTTCGGAAAACCGCTGCACACTTTTCCGGATCATGCTCTACCGGCCGGGCGCCGTGATGGGCGGAGGTGCTGTCGTGCCCGCGCCGAGCGACCGCTGCACCATCACGGTATCGGACCAGCGGCCGTGGCGATAGGCGACGCCGCAGAGCAGGCCGGCGCGCGCGAAGCCGAACTTCTCGTGCAGCGCCAGCGAGGGCGCATTGTCGGCATCGATATAGCCGATCATCTGGCGGAAGCCGGCCGCCGCACAGGCGTCGATCAGGTCCTGGAGCAGCAGCCGTCCGATCCCGCGGCCGAGCTGCTCGTGATGGACGTAGATGGAATGCTTGGCGGTGTAGCGATAGGCCGGCCGCTTGCGGAACAGCACGGCATAGGCATAGCCGACCACCTCGCCGCGATAGGTCGCGACCAGATGCGGCAGGCGGGTCTGCTTCAGGTTCTTGCGCCGGTCGCGCAGGTCGTCCGGCTCGGGCGCGCCGGTTCCCTCGACATCGCGCGGCACGCCAGCGCGGACGTGATGGCGGTAGATCGCCAGCATCGCCTCGACATCGCTTTCGCGTGAGGCGCGGATCCGGACCTGGTCGTCACCTGTGCGCGCGATCGCTGTTTCGTTCATCGGCACCTACTCGGCAACGACATAAGTATAGAGCCCGATGCGGCCGTTCGCATCGATCTCCTTGTAGACGCCCTGGATTTCGACATCGAACCCTGGAAACGTGTTGAAGCAGGTCTCGAACATCTTGAGATAGTCGATCATGGGTTTGGCTCGTTCCGTCAGCCGCTCGCCCGGAACGATGGTGGCGATGCCGGGCGGATAGACCACGAAGGGCGTGGTCGCGATGCGGCCCGCGATCGCTTCGATCGGCAGATAATCGACGTCGTTGCGGAACAGATAGCGCGCGGCTTCGCGGGGCGGCATCGCGATCTCAGGCATGTGCTCGGGCATGAACTGCCGCGCCTGGAGCGCGCTGACATCGGCGGCGCGGAAGAAGCGGTGCATCTCGCCACAGAGGTCGCGCAGTCGCACGCCGGCATAGCGTGCCTGCCGCCGCTGATGGAACTCGGGAATGACGTCGGCCAGCAGCGCATTGTCGTCGTGCAGTTTCTTGAACGCGACGAGGCCGGAGATCAGCGTGCCGGCCTTGCTGGCCTCGACGCCAGGCGTGAGCAGGAAGAGCAGGGAGTTGAGGTCGTTCTTCTCGGGGACGATGCGGTTCTCGCGCAGATATTGCGCGACGACCGGTGCGGGGATGCCGTGCTCGGCATAGGCGCCGGTGCTGCGGTCGAAGCCGGGCGTCAGCAGCGTCAGCTTGTTCGGGTCGGTCATGGCAAAGCCTTCGGTGAGGCCGGGGAAGCCATGCCAGGTGCTGTCGGGGGAGAGCTGCCAGAGCGCGGGATTGGTGGCGAGCTCGTCGGTCGAGAGTGTTTCCCACGCGACGTTGTGCGCAGCCCCGGGGCGGCTGACATCGGGAATGGCGACGCGATCCGGCACGAACGGCTCGAAGAACCAGCGCCGGTCCGGATTTTGCTCCTTCTCCTCGAACTCCCGGCGCATCGCGCGGATCTTCTTGCGCAGCTCGATGCCGAGGCGGATCGTGTCGTCCCACAGTACTTCGCCGGAGCGACCCTTCATCATCTGTGCGCCGACGTCGAGCGAGGCGAACAGCGGATAGAACGGTGACGTCGACGCGTGCTGCATGAAGCTCTCGTTGAAGCGGCGGTGCTCGACGCGCCGCTTCTGGCCGCGGATATGGCGGTCCTTGATGTGGATCTGGGATGCCTGCGAGAAGCTCGCCAGCTGTTTGTGGGTCGACTGCGTCGCGATGATGCCGGGCGCCTCGGGGGGAAGGTCCGCAAGCCCCATGGCAAAGCGGCCGGCATAGAGCGGGTGGAATTTCATGAAGCCGGCCCAGGCCTCGTCGAACAGGATGTACTCGCAGAGATGGCCGATGCGCCTCAGGATCATGTCGGCGCTGTGGATGGTGCCGTCATAGGTGCACTGCTCGACCACGGCGACGCGGAACGGCCGCTCCTTGCGCCAGGCGTCCTTGTCGTTGACCAGCGGGTGATTGCGGATCGCCTCTCGCAAGGCCCTCTCGTCGAGCATGTCCCAGCGCATCGGGCCGATCAGGCCCCAGGCGTTGCGGATGGTCGGCACGTAGATCGGGACACCGCCATTGATCATCAGCGCGCCGTGATGGGCGGCCTTGTGGTTGTTGCGGTCGAACAGCACGAGGTCGCCGTCGGTGACGAGCGCGCCGAGCGCGACCTTGTTCGAGGTCGAGGTGCCGTTGAGCACGAAATACGTCTTCTCCGCGCCGAAGATCTGGGCAGCTTCCTTCTGCGCCCGCAGCGCGGGCCCTTCATGGGTGAGGAGGTCGCCGAGATCGAGCACGGAATTGTCGAGGTCGTCGCGGAACACGGACTCGCCGAGATGCTCGACGAAGACGCGCCCGATCGGGCTGCGGTTGTAGAACACGCCGCCATTGTGCCCCGGACAGGTCCAGAGCTGGTTGCCTTCCTCGGCATAGTCGACCAGCGCACCGAAGAACGGCGTCTTCAGCGTCTCGGCATATTGCTTCAGCCGGCTGATCAGGTTCTTGGCGATGAAGGTCGGCGTCTCCTCCGAGAGGAAGACATAACCGTCGATGAAATCGAGCACTTCGACCGGCAAATCCTCGAACCGCTTGCGACGGATCAAGAGGATGATGGGGAAATCGAGGCCCCGGCGCCGCATCAGATTGATCAGCGCTGAGGTCCGGCCCTCGAGGCCCTTCTTGCCCCAGTCCACCACCATGCAGCCGATCGCGGCATCGGTCTGCACCGCCATCTCGGCATCCTCCAGCTTGCGGGCTCGGACCACCTCGAAGCCGGAGCGCTGGATCTCCTCGATGATCTGGTTGAAACGGACGCCTTCGAGATCGTCGGCGTCGAACACAGGTGCGGCGAACAGGAAGTTGAAGCGCTTGAAATAGTCCATGTCGGGTCCCGAATGTGCAGGAGATACAGCTCTCGGCACATTCGATGACAGTTGGATGACAGGAGCCTGAGCGCTACCGGAGGGTTCGAGCGGCTTGCGGCTCAATCCATCAGCTTGTCCAGCGTGATCGGGAAGCGCCGGATGCGCTTGCCGGTGGCATGATAGACGGCGTTCGCAATCGCCGCAGGCACGCCGACGATGCCGATCTCGCCGAGGCCCTTGACTCCGAGCCTGTTGATCCGCTCGTCCGGCTCGTCGACGAAAATGACGTCGATGTCGTGAATGTCGGCATTCACGGGAATGTGGTACTCGGCGATGTTCGCGTTCATGATGCGGCCGAAGCGGTGATCCATCACCGTCTCCTCGTGCAGCGCCATGCCGATTCCCCAGACCACGCCGCCCATGATCTGGCTGCGGCCCGTCTTGGTGTTCAGGATGCGCCCGGCGGCGACCGCGCTCACGACCCGCGTCACGCGGATGACGCCGAGCTGCTCGTCGACCTTCACCTCGGCGAAAACGGCCGAATGCGTGTTGCGGGCATGCGACTTGTCCTCGGCGAACTGGTTGAGCTTCTGCTTCTCGATCCGCTCGATCTTGCCATGGCGCATTACATCGGCGATCGAGACGGCACGGCTCCTGTCGTCGGCCTTGGCGACGGTTCCGTCGACGAGAATGATATCTGGCGCATCGACGCCGCCGAGTGGCGAGGCGGGCATCGCCTTGGCGTGACGCGCGAGCTCCCGGCGAATCTCCTCGGCCGCTCCTAACACGGCGTGCGCGCTCGAGGCGGCCATCCACGAGCCGCCCTCCACCGGCGCCTGCGGCAGGGTCGAGTCCGCGAGCCTGACGCTGATGTTCTCGATCGGCAGCCCGAGGGCATCGGCCGCTACCTGCGACACGATGGTGTAGGTGCCGGTGCCGATGTCGGATGCGGCGCAGGAGACCTCGGCATGGCCGTTCGACGTCAGAACGATGCGGACGGCGACTGGCATCTGCAGTGCCTCCCACACGCCTGTCGCCATGCCCCAGCCGACCAGGTCGTTGCCGTCGCGCATGGAGCGCGGCGCGGGATTGCGCCGGGCCCAGCCGAAGGCTTCTGCGCCCCTGGCATAGCATTCGCGCAGCTGCTTGCTGGTGTAGGGGAGGTCCCCGCTCTGGTCGCGATCCGAGTAGCACTTCAGCCGCAGCTCGATCGGGTCGAGCTTGAGCGCGACGGCCAATTCGTCCATGGCGCATTCGAGCGCGCAGACGCCCGATGCCGCGCCCGGCGCGCGCATGTCGCAGGGGGTGGCGACGTCGAGGTGGACGAGCTTGTGGGAGAGGCGGCTGTTGGGACTCTTGTAGAGCTGCTCCCCCCAGCCGGTATCGTTGCGCGAGAAATCCTCAAACCGCGAGGTGACGGCAATCGCTTCGTGGGTGACGGCATCGAGCGTGCCGTCAGGCTTTGCGCCGAGCGCAACGTGCTCGATGGTCATGGGACGGTAGCCCAGGCCATACATCTGCTGCCGTGTCAGGACGACACGGACGGGCCGCTTGAGCGCGAGCGCGGCGAGCGTCGCCAGCACCACCTGGTATTGCGGCCGCAGACCGGAGCCGAAGGCGCCGCCAACATAGGGCGAGAGCACGCGGATGTCGTCCGGCTTCTTTCCGAAAACGCTGCAGAGAAACTTCTGGACGTTCTGGACGCCTTGGGTCTTGTCATAGACCGTAAGCCTGCCGTTGCCGTCCCAGACGGCCGTTGTCGCATACAGCTCCATTGGGTTGTGATGCTCGCTCGGAATGACATAGTCCGCGTCGTGACGGACGGCCGCCCGCGTCAGCGCTGCTGCCGCGTTACCGCGCGGCTTGTGCGGCTGATCCACTTTGGCAGCCTTGCCGCGTTCGGATTCGAGATCGGTCGCAAACGCCTCCTGCTCGTATTCAACGCGAACGCGGGTTGCGGCAAACTTGGCGGTTTCCCAGTCCTCCGCCACGACCAGCGCGATCGGCTGGCCGTTGAACTTGATCCTGTCGTCATAGAGCGGGCGGAAGGGCGAGCCCTTCTCCGGCGCCACCTCGTCCTTCCAGGCTTCGTCCTTGTCGGCGAGGGGCGGGCGATGCGCATGGGTGAGCACGTCGACCACGCCCTTCACCTTCAGCGCCTCGCTGGGGTCAAGCCGAGCGATGCGCCCGCGCGGAATGGTGGCCTCGACGACGAAGCCATGAAGGAGGTGGTCTGCTGCGAATTCGCCGGCATATTTGGCGGCGCCGGTGACCTTGGCCCGGCCATCGACGCGGGACGTTGGTGTTCCGACATAGGCGTTCATCGGGCCCTCACGCGATCTTCTTGTAAGCTTGTGATTGCGGTGTGGCGCTTGCGGCCTGCATCAGCGTACGCACGACGGCTCGGCGCGCGAGCTCGATCTTGAAGCCGTTATGTGAGCGAGCGGTTGCTCCCTGCAGCAACAGATCGGCGGCGTGCCCAAAATGGTCCGGCGTTGCCGCCTGGCCGCGCAGAGCCGCTTCGGCCTCGAGGCTTCGCCAGGGCTTGTGGGCCACGCCGCCGAGCGCCAGGCGCGCTTCGCTGATTGCGTTTCCTTCCAGTTCGAGCGCGGCCGCGACCGAGACCAAGGCAAAGGCGTAGGACAGCCGGTCGCGGATCTTCAGATAGCTGTAGTTCTGCGCAAAGCCGCGCGGCGGCAGCTCGATTGCGGTGATGATCTCGCCGCTGCCGAGATTTGTATCGACATGAGGCTTGTCGTCCGGAAGCCGATGGAAATCGGTCAGCGCGATGGTGCGCTGACCGGTGGGGCCTGCGATATGCACGAGCGCGCTGAGCGCGGCCAGCGCCACGCTCATGTCGGATGGATTGGTCGCGATGCAGGACGTGCTGGTGCCGAGGATTGCGTGGTTGCGGTTGAGGCCATCGAGTGCCGAGCAGCCGGAGCCGGGGCTTCGCTTGTTGCAAGGCGTCGCCGTGTCATAGAAGTAGGCGCAGCGCGTTCGCTGCATCAGATTGCCGCCGACCGAGGCCATGTTGCGCAGTTGCGCGGAGGCGCCGGCCAGGATGGCGCTGGCGAGCAGGGGATAGCGCTGCTCGATCAGCGGATGGTAGGCGAGATCCGCATTCGGCACCAAGGCGCCGATGCGCAGGCCGCCATTGGCGGTCTCGTCAATGTGGCGGAGCGGCAGGCGGGAAATGTCGATCAGCCGGGAGGGCCGTTCGACATTCTGCTTCATCAGGTCGATCAGGTTGGTGCCGCCGGCAATCAGCTTCGCGCTCGGATCGGCGGCCAGCAGGCGAATGGCGTCGGCGACATCGCTTGCGCGGGAATACTGGAAGTTGTTCATGACCGGCCCATTGCCTGCTCGATCGCAGCCACGATGTTGGGATAGGCGCCGCAGCGGCAGAGATTGCCGCTCATCAATTCCCGGATCTCGTCAGCGTCCCTGGCGTGGCCTTCGGCCATGAGGCCAGCTGCCGAGCAGATCTGTCCTGGCGTGCAATAGCCGCATTGGAATGCGTCGTGATCAATGAAGGCCTGTTGCAGGGGATGCAGCGCGCCGTCCTTGGCGAGGCCTTCGATCGTGGTGATCTCGGCGCCATCCTTCATGATGGCGAGCGTCAGGCACGAATTGACGCGCCGACCGTCGACGAGCACGGTGCAGGCGCCGCATTGACCGTGATCGCAGCCTTTCTTCGTACCCGTCAGCGCAAGATGATCACGCAATGCGTCCAGCAGCGTGGTCCAGGGCAGAAGATCGAGGGTGTGACTGACACCATTGACGATGAGATGAATCGGAGTGCGTTCGGGAATTTCATGCGTGACATCGCCCATGTCCTGCTCCCTGCAGGCGACCGAGCCTGAGACGTCAGCCGTGCTGACGCGGGGGCACGTCGCTTCCGCTGGTCAATGGCGTGCAACGGACAAGCGGCCCCTTGGTTCCTTGTCGGGAATTGGGTGCGCCCGCGGCGCAGCGGTCAGCGCTTCGCCTCGCCGAACACCACGGTCGGCACGGCGCGGTTGACGATCTCGCGCAGCGCGAAGCTCGATTGCACCCGCGCAACGCGTGGCAGGCGCGACAGCTCGGTACGGTGGATGCGTTCGAAATCCTGGATGTCGCGGGCGAGCACGATCAGGATGTAGTCGTCTGTGCCTGACATCAGGAAGCAGCGCACGACGGAGGGGCACTTCACCACCTCCGCCTCGAACGCCTTCAGCGCGTCGTCGCTTTGGCTCTCCAGCGCGATCCGGACCAGCACCGTCGTCGTGAGGCCAAACTGCGCCAGATCGAGCGCGGCTTGATAGGCCTTGATGTAGCCATCGTCCTCCAGCGCCTTCTGCCGCCGCGCCATCGCCGTGCTCGACAGGCCGATCTTGTTGGCGAGCTCGGTGTGGCTGGCCCGCGCATTGGTCGTGAGTTCCGCGAGGATGGCGAGGTCTTTCCGGTCGAGGGCCAAGGTTTTGTTTCCAGCGTGAAAGGACATTTCCGCGCCGGAAACCGGCGCGCCAGGCGCGAACCTAGCGGATATTTGCACGAAACCAAACTGCCGCCATCGCTACGATGATGAACGGAATCAATGCTTTGGAGGAGGGGTTGAAAGATGCGCGTCGGTGTTCCCAAGGAGATCAAGGTGCAGGAATATCGCGTCGGGCTCACCCCAGGCGCGGTCCGTGAATATGTCGCGGCCGGCCACCAGGTGACGGTCGAGACCGGCGCTGGCAGCGGCATCGGCGCCTCCGACGACGTGTATCGACGGGCAGGGGCCGCGATCGCTGAAAGCGCCCGCGAAATCTTCGCCAAATCCGACATGATCGTGAAGGTGAAGGAGCCGCAGAAAAGCGAATGGGCCCAGCTCCGCGAAGGCCAGATCCTGTTTACTTATCTTCATCTTGCGCCGGACCCGGAGCAGGCCAAGGGCCTGCTTGCCTCCGGCTGCACTGCGATCGCCTATGAGACCGTCACGGACGCGAACGGTCACCTCCCGCTGCTCGCGCCGATGAGCGAAGTCGCCGGCCGCCTCGCCATCGAGGCCGCCGGCGCCGCGCTCAGGCGGTCGGCCGGCGGCCGCGGGCTGCTGCTCGGCGGTGTTCCCGGCGTGCAGCCGGCGCGGGTGGTCGTGCTCGGCGGCGGCGTGGTGGGAACGCAGGCGGCGCGGATGGCCGCAGGGCTCGGCGCCGAAGTCACGGTGATCGATCGTTCGATTCCGCGGTTGCGCCAGCTGGACGATCTCTTTATCGGCCGCGTGCGCACCCGCTTCTCGACGATCGAGTCGGTCGAGGAGGAGGTGTTCGCTGCCGACGTCGTGATCGGCGCGGTGCTGGTGCCGGGCGCCAGCGCGCCGAAGCTCGTCACGCGCGCGATGCTGACATCGATGCGGCCGGGCGCGGTGCTGGTCGACGTCGCGATCGACCAGGGTGGCTGCTTCGAGACCTCGCATCCGACCACCCACACCGAGCCGACCTATGAGGTCGACGGCGTCGTGCATTACTGCGTCGCCAACATGCCGGGCGCGGTGCCGGTGACCTCGAGCCAGGCGCTGAACAATGCGACGCTGCCGTTCGGATTGATGCTGGCGAACAAGGGCTTTGCCGCGGTGCTGGAAAATCCGCACTTGCGCAACGGGCTCAACGTGCATCGCGGCCGAATTACCAACAAGGCGGTGGCGGAAAGCTTAGGATTGGAATTCGCGCCGGTGGAGAGCGGGCTGGCGGCTTAGTTTTTTCCTTCTCCCCTTGCGGGAGAAGGTGGCATAGGCGGCCTTCCGCCGCCGTTCTCAAGAACGCCGAAGCGAAGCTTCGGCTGTGGTGCCGGATGAGGGGTTGTCTCGGCGAATTCATTGAGAGTTGGTCTCGCGGAGACAACCCCTCACCCGGCTTCGCTTTCGCGAAGCCACCCTCTCCCGCAAGGGGAGAGGGTGCACCGGTGTTGCCGCTCCAATTCAGTCATACCTTCGTCAGCTTGTACTGGCCCAAATCCGGATCGTGGGTCATGCGCCAGTAATCCACGAACCGCCAGGGCATCGCCGAAAATACGCGGCCGCTTGCATTGCGATAGTAGGTGCTCATGCCCGGGTGGGTCCAGATCATCGCCTCGTGCTCGGCGTCGACCTTGCGGACGTAGTCGTCGAGCACGTCCTGGCGGACGTCGATGGCGGCAACGTCGTGTTCGATCATGTCGACCAGGCACGCCGAGATGTAGCGGCTCTGGCATTCCGACTGGAAGATGACGCTGCCGCCGTGGGCGGGGCCGGAGTTCGGCCCGAGCATGCAGAAGAAGTTCGGGAAGCCCGGCACGGTGAGGCCGAGGAACGCGGTCGGATTGTCGTTGGCCCAGGCCTCGCGCAAATCCTTGCCGGCGCGGCCGCTGATGTTGAGGCGCGCGGCCATTTCCGTGACCTTGAAGCCGGTGGCAACGACGATGATGTCGGCGGGACGGTGCTTGCCGTCGGCGGTGACGATGCCGTTCTGGTCGAAATGGTCGATGGTGTCCGTGACGAGCTCCACGTTGGAGCGCGTCAAGGTCTTGAACCAATTGTTGTCGAGCAGGATGCGCTTGCCGTAGGGCGGATAAGTCGGCACGCATTTTTCGATCAGGTCGGGCCGGCTCTGTAGCTCCGATAGGATGAAGTCAGTGAGTTCCTGCCGGTGCCGGTCATTGCCCTTGTTGACGGCGCGCTCCGGATGCGGCCAGGCCGGATCCTTGCGCAGGAAGGGCAAGAGGCCGTCGCCATAGCGCCAGAACATGTTGAAACGGTACCACTGCACATAGAACGGCAAGTGCGCGAGCAGCCAGCGCGCGCCTTCGCTGATCGGATCGGCATAGCCCTTCACCGGCCTCGCCCATTGCGCGCTGCGCTGGTAGACGGTGACGGAGGCCGCGCGGCCGGCGATCGACGGCACCAGCTGCATCGAGGTCGCGCCGGTGCCGATCACGGCGACATGTTTGCCGTCGAGATCGATACCGTCGGACCACAGCGCAGAGTGCAGGATCGTGCCCTTGAAGTTCTCCTCGCCCTTGAAGCGGGCGCGGGAAGGGTCGTTGAGCTGGCCGATGGCGGAGACCAGCGCGGTGGATTCGAACGTCTCCTCGCCGTTCTCGGTCTTGAGCGTCGAAACCCAGCGTTGCCTTCCTTCATCCCAGCGTGATGAGGTCAGCTCGGTGTTGACGCGCAGATGCTTGCGGATGCCGTATTCGTCCGCGACCTTCTGCAGATAGCCGAGCAGCTCCTCACGCGGGCAGAAATAACGCGTCCATGCGTTGCGCGAGCCGAAAGAGTAGGAATAGGAATGGTTCGGCGTGTCGACGCCGCAGCCGGGATAGCGGTTGATCCACCAGGTGCCGCCGAGCTCGGCGTTCTTCTCGACGATGGTGTAGGGGATGCCGAGGTGGCCGAGCGCCACGCCGAGCGCGATGGCGCAGACCCCGGCGCCGACGATCAGCACATGCTGGTCGGCAAGCTTTTGGTCGGAGGGGCGCTTCGTCCAGCGCGCCTCGCGCGGCACAAAACCCATCTCCTCGCGCATCAAAGGCGCATATTCCGGCGCGACATTCTCGCCGAGGCAGGCGCGCATCATCTTCAGCAGCAGCTCTTCGCCCGGATCGGTGATCACGGGTTTCGGCATGCCATTGGCGAAGAGCCTGACGACGGCGGCGCGGATCTCGTCCTGGATGTCCCGGGGCACGCCGGCCTCCGGATCGGGAATGAGGCGGATGTCGCGCTTGGGCAAATAGGGCGGCGCGAGCCATTTCTCGTCGCCGGTCATGTGCACCAGCACCATCAGAAGGCAGCGGATGTCGCCCTCGGCGATGGCCGAGGCGAGGTCGAGCGGCTTGTGCGGAGACGAGATGTTCATGGCGTGTCCTGATCTCCGGAGGCAGTGAAGAGGCCGCGCGTCATCAGCTTGCGATAGGCGGAGATGACGTGGTCGGGCACAGCGGTGACGCCGGCTTCCGAATAGGAGTAGCGCCGGCTGAGATAGCCGCGCGCGCCCATCAGCATATGGACGATCGCTTCGAATTCCTCGTCGCTGTAATCCTCGATCGCGCCGGCAAGCCGCGCGCGACGCAAAATGCGGACATAGGCCGTCGAGATGTTGTCGAGATGCTTCTGGTAGCCGGTCGGTGCGAAGAATTCGGCCTCGTTGAGAATACGCAGGAACTCCGGGACCTCCCGGATGAAGTCGAAGAACGCCGCGAAGCGCTCGATCTCCTGCCGTGCTGCATGCGCCGTGCCGGTGCGGGCGCGGATGAACTCGACCATGTCGAGGCCGATCTTCGGCAGCAGCTGGTTCAGCAGCTCCTGGCGGTTCTCGAAATGATTGTAGAACGTGCCCTGCGCGACACCGGCTTCCTCGGTAATGCGGGCGACCGAGGCTTCAGCATAGCCATGCTTGCCGACCACCTTAGTGGCAGCCTCAAAAATCTTCTGCTTGGTCCAGGCGTTGCGCTCGACCCGGTTCAGCTTGGTTATTTTTGCGGTCGCTTGCGTCATTCGGAGGTCTCCAGCTCGGCGCGCAGCACGCGCTTGAGGATCTTGCCTGACGGGTTGCGCGGCAGGCTGTCACGGAGGACGAGCTGTTTCGGCACCTTGAAGCTCGCCAGCCGCGCGCGACAATGCTCGGTAAGGGCGGGGAGGTCGAGGCTCGCGCCCTCAGTCAGCACGACGATCGCGACCGGCCGCTCGCCCCAGCGCGCATCGCGCAGGCCAATCACGGCGACCTCACGCACTTCGGGCAAATCGTAGATGACGCGCTCGACCTCGGAGGAGGCGATGTTCTCGCCACCGGAGATGATCATGTCCTTCTTGCGGTCGGTCAGGTAGAGAAAGCCCTCGTCGTCGAGATAGCCGACGTCGCCGCTGCGGAACCAGTCGCCGAAGAAGGCGGACGCCGTCTTCTCCGGATCCTTCCAATAGCCGCGCGTGATCTTCGGGCCGCGCAGGCAGATCTCGCCATTGACGTTCGGCGGCAGCGCGTTGCCGTTCTCGTCACGGATCTCGATCTCGACATGGGCGATGGCGCGCCCGGTGGAGCCGATCTTCTCGATCTCGCGGCCTTTCTCCATGAAGGTGTCGCCGCCGACGGTTTCGGTGAGGCCGTAGGCATCGATGTAGCGCGCATTGCGGAAATATTCTGAGAAGGTGCGGATGCGCGCCTCCGGCGTCTTCTCGCCACCGCCGATCGCCCATTGCAGGCTGGAGGCGTCATAGCGGTCGCGGGTGGGGCAGGTGAGCATCGCGGTGGTCATGACGGGCGCGAACCAGGCAGCGTTGAGCTTGTCTTCTGCGATGGCCGCAAGCGCCGCCTCCGGCTCGAAATTGCGCTCGATGCGAATGAACCCGCCATGCCAGAGCACGGCGATGCCGGGCAGGTCGAGCGCGCCGACATGATAGAGCGGGCCGACGACGAGAAGGCGTGTGTCGGCACTGAGGCCAAGCGCGATCGTCTGGTCGGCGGATTTCCAGTAGAAATTATCGTAGGTGAGCATCACGCCCTTAGGGCGATCGGTCGTGCCCGAGGTGTACATCAGCCGCATCAGGTCGGAGGGCTGGCGCACATGCATCGGCGCTGCCGTCGTGTCGCCTGCGAGATGGGTGACGCTCTGCTGCGCGGTCTCGTCGAGCACGGCGATGTTCGCGCCCGCTGTATTCGCAGCCAATTCCTCATCGGCGACCAGAAGGCGCGCGCCGGCATTGCCGGTGATGTAGCCGACCTCGTCGCGGGACAGACGAAAATTGATCGGCAAGAACACCGCGCCGAGATGGCTGGTGGCAAAGACGAGCTCCAGGAACGCTGCGCTGTTCTTCATCAGCACGGCCACGACATCGCCTGCACCGATGCCCTGCGCGGCGAGCCAGCCGGCGACCGTCCCGATGCGCGCGCCGAACGCCGCGTAGGAGATCTCCTCGCCGCGGTATTTCAGCGCGGGCCGGTCCGGCGTGCGCCGGGCATGAAAGGCGATGAAGCTCGAAAGGTTGATCATTTGCCGGGTTTTGGGCCGGTTACCGGCCTCATGTCCTCCCTTGATGAATTCTGACTCGTAATTCATCTTTGGCTTGACGTCACCCCCCACCCTCTGAAATCCTTGGGATCACGGAGACGAGACGATCTCCGGCAGGGATCAGGACACGCCGACCCGAAAGAGGGAGGGAAAAATGACGAGAACCCGCACGCCGGGCATCAGCCGCCGTTCCACGCTGGCGCTGATGGGCGCCGGTGCGATGACGTTTGCCGCGCCCTGGGTGGCGCGTGCGCAAGCCAAGACCATCAAGGTCGGCATGCCGACGATTTTATCGGGGCGCGTCGCGCAGCTCGGCACGTCTTCGCGCAATGCGGTGATGCTCGAGGTCGAGAAGGTCAACGCTGCCGGCGGTCTCGCCGGCCGGCAGATCGAGATGGTGATCCGCGACTCCAAGGGCCAGCCGCAGGAAGCTGCCCGCGTCGCGCGCGAGCTCGTCAACACCGACGGCTGCGAGCTGATGATCGATGCCGAAGCCTCCTCCGGCGCCTTCGCGGTGCACGAGGTCGCGCGCGATCTCGGCGTGTTCTGTATCCACACCAATTCCGAGACCTCGGCGCTGACCGCGGATCCGAAGCAGCACATTCCCAATGCCTTCCGCACCGCGCGGCAGGGCGTGCACGACTCCATCGTCGGCGGCAGCTATGCCGCGGCGATCGCCAAGGCAAAAGGCCTGAAGAAGTGGGCGACCTGCTCGCCCGACTATGCCTATGGCCGCGACACCACGGCGGAATTCACGCTCTACCTGAAACGCTTTGCGCCCGAAGTCGAGATCATCAGCGAGTCCTGGCCAAAGCTGTTCCAGCCCGATTATACCGAGGTGGTCACCAAGATCCTGCAGGCCAAACCGCAGGCGCTGTACTCCTGCCTGTGGGGCGGCGATCTCACCTCCTACATCGACCAGGCCAATATCTACGCGATGTTCAGCCAAATGGAGGTGTTCGCGGTCAACATGGCCGACTACACCGCGCTCACCGTGGTGAAGAACCTGCCCAAGGGCATTCACTCCGGCAACCGCTACATCAAGACGTTCCCGTCGACGCCGGAGAATGCCGCCTGGGGCGATGCCTACAAGGCCAAGTACAATGAATATCCGACCAACTGGTCGTGGGAAAACGCCACCGCAATCATGCTGATGGCGGAAGCTGCCAAGAAGGCAAACTCGGCCGACGGCAAGAAGATCGCGGAGGTGCTGAAGGGCCTCACCATCAAGTGCCCGTTCGGCGCCGACGGCACGGTGACGATGCGCGGCGACGACCACACCCTCGTCGGCTACGCCATCGGCTGGGGCACCACCATCCCGCAGGAGCCTTATGTTCCCGAGGTCAAGGCCGGCGACTGGAAGACCATCTTCGAGTTAGAGGCCGAGTGGAAGAAGAGCAAGGGCTACACCTGATATGACGCGGCGGCGGAGGCGGCGACCGCCTCCGCCACGTTCGTTTCGTTTTCCGCGCCGTATCGGGCGCGCCGCAATGAAAGTGCTTCCGTGGATCTCGACGCGCTCGCCGGCTGCCTCTCCAGCTCCGCCTGCCTGGTGACGCAAACCACCAGCGGCCTTATCATTGGCATGCTCCTGTTTCTCGTCGCGGTCGGGCTGACCCTGATCTTCGGCGTGCTCAAGGTGGTCAATTTCAGCCACGGCGCCTTCTACATGTTCGGCGCCTACTTTGCGATGACGGCCTATCAGCTCACCGGCAGTTTTGCGCTCGCCATGCTGGCGGGCGCGGCCGGCACCGCGATCCTCGGCTTGATCTTCGAGCGTGTCTTCATGAGCCGGGTCTATGGCGCGGACGTGCTGATGCAGCTGCTCGTCTGCTATGCCTTCGTGCTGATCTTCGACGATGTCGTGCGCATCATCTGGGGACCGGAGTTCAAGTCGATGGGCATGCCGTCGGCGTTCCAGGTGATGCCGCTGTTCATCGCCGGTGGCGTGGTGCCGCCTTACTATCTGTTGCTGATCGGCGTCGCGCTGGTCGCGGCCATCGTGCTCGGCATCGGATTGTCGCGCAGCCGCATCGGCAAGGTGATCCGCGCCGCCGCACATAACCCTGGCATGGTGTCCGCGCTCGGCATCAACACCGGCCTGATCTATGGCGGCGTGTTCGCGCTCGGCGGCATGCTGGCGGGCCTTGCCGGCGCGCTGGCCGCGCCGGTGCGGTCGCTGACGCCGGGGATGGGATTTTCGGTGCTGATCGAATCCTTCATCGTCACCGTGATCGGTGGCATGGGCTCGATCCTGGGCGCGCTGATCGGCGCGCTGCTGCTCGGCCTGATCCGCTCGTTCGGCTCGCTCGGCTTTCCCTTGTTTACGGAAGGCTTGATGTACCTCTTCATGGTGATCGTGCTGGTCTCCAAGCCTACCGGCCTGTTCGGCAAGGAGGCGGCATGACCGAGCTGGAGGCCGGACGCGCCGAAACGCTTGCGCCAGTGCGCAGCGGCGCGGCGGTCCAACGCTACCGTGACGTCCTGATCGCGCTGATCGCCTTCATCGTGCTGGCGAGCCTGCCGCTCTTTACCGGCAGCAAGGCGCTGCTCGACTTCGTCATCCGCTGCTCGGCCTACGGCCTGTTTGCGACGTCGCTGAATTTGCTGGTCGGCTACACCGGCCTGACATCGTTCGGTCATGGCATGTTCTTCGGCCTTGGCGCGTATAGCTTCGGCTTGATCATGCAGAAGCTCGGCGTGCCGATTCCCGTCGCCTTCGTCGCGACGCTGGCGATCACCGCAATGGTTGCCGCGATCATCGGCGCGATCTGCGTGCGACTGAAGGAGATTTACTTCGCCTTCGTGACGCTCGCCTTCCAGATGCTGATCCACTCGACCATTTTGTCCTGGGCCTCCTTCACCGGCGGCGACCAGGGTCTGCGCGGCGGCATTCCGCGCCCCGTGTTTCTCGGGATCGACCTTGCCAACCAAGTCCATCTCTATATCGCGAGCTGCGCGCTGCTGATCCTTGGTCTGCTCGCGATGCGCCAGATCGCGCAATCACCGTTCGGCTATACGCTGCGCATGATCCGCGACAACGCCGCGCGTGCGAGCTTCCTCGGCATCGACGTCTGGCGTGCCAAGCTGACCGTCTTCGTGCTGGCGGCTCTGTTCGCGTCAATGGGAGGCATGGTGATGGCACTGTTCGTCTCCGGCGCCTATCCGGAATTCGCCTATTGGACCATCTCGGGCGAGGGCATTTTTATTAACATGCTCGGCGGCGTCTCGACATTCCTGGGGCCGATGGTCGGCACCGTGCTGCTGCTCTTGCTCAACGACACCGTCACGCGCTTCACCGAGTATCACGGCATCGTGCTCGGTGTGGTCATCCTGTTCTTCGCGCTGGGCCTGCGCAAGGGCCTCTTGGATTTCGTCGCCGAATGGTTTGCGCAGCGGCGCGATGCAGGCGAGGGGCACTAGCGATGCTTGAGATCCGCAACCTCGCAAAATCCTTTGGCGGCGTGAAGGCGACCAACGATGTCTCGCTCGACTTCCCCGATGGCTCGCTCACCGCGGTCATCGGCCCGAACGGCGCCGGCAAGAGCACGTTCTTCAACCTGATCACCGGTGCCTTGAGGCCGGATTCCGGCCAGGTGCTGCTCGACGGTGTCGATCTCGCCGGCCGCTCGCCGCCCGAGATCGTGCGCCATGGCATCGGCCGCGCCTTCCAAGTGGCCAGCATCTTCAAGTCGCTCACGGTGCAGGAGACCATGCTTGCCGCCGTCAGCGCTGATCAGCGCACCTCGGCGGTGCTGCACAAGCGCTTTCCGCTGCCGGAGGCGCGCGAACGCGCCGAGCACGTGATGGAGCTGCTAGGGCTCGCCGGCAAACGTCATCGTACCGCCGCGGCCCTGTCGCATGGCGATCAGAAGCTGCTCGATATCGCGCTGGCGCTGGTGCTCGAACCCAAGGTGCTGCTGCTGGACGAACCCACCGCCGGCATGGGCCCGGAAGAACGCTGGCGCATGATCGACAAGGTGCGCGAGCTCTGGGAGACGCAGAAGATCACGGTTGTTTTCATCGAGCACGACATGGACATCGTGTTCAAGATCGCCCCAAAAATCGTGGTGCTTTGCTACGGTCGCATCCTGGCAATTGGCACGCCGGACGAGATCCGCAACAACAGCGCCGTGATCGACGCCTATCTCGGCACCGAACATGCGGGAGCTGCGGCATGAGCGCAGCCGTCATCGAAGTCGCCGATCTCGATGTCTACTATGGCACCAGCCAGATCCTGTTCGGCGTCGGCCTGTCGGTGCGGCAGGGCGAGACCATGGCGCTCCTGGGCCGCAATGGCGCCGGCAAATCGACGACCATGAAGGCGATCATGGGGCTGGCGCCGCCGCGGCGGGGCAGGGTCAGCCTGCGCGGCGCGGTGATCTCGGGCCTGAAGCCGCACACCATCGCGCGCGCCGGCCTCGGCTTCGTGCCGGAGGATCGTCAGATTTTTCCGGAGCACACGGTCGAGGACAATCTCGTCATCGGGAAGAAGAAGGGACCGGACGGCCAGGACGAGTGGCCGGTCAAGCGCATCTACGAGGTCTTCCCGCTTCTGGAGCCGCTGCGCCATCGTATCGCCGGGCGCCTCTCGGGCGGTGAGCAGCAGATGCTCGCGATCGCGCGCACGCTGATGGGCAATCCGGCTCTCCTGCTGCTCGACGAGCCGAGCGAGGGCCTCGCGCCGATCATCGTGCAGCGGATCGGGGAGCTATTGCGGCAACTCCGCCAGCTCGGATCGACGGTGCTGATCGCTGAGCAGAACATGCATTTCTGCCTGGGGCTGGCGAGCCACGCCACCGTCATCGACAAGGGCCAGATCGTCTATGCCGCCGGAATCGACGAGCTGAAGGCCAATGAGGCGATCCGGCGCAGGTATCTGGCCCTGTAAGCCGGGCCGCCGGTGTCCAAATAGGCCGAAGAAGAAAACCATTGTCCTGAGGTTGCCAGACGGAAGGAGTTTTCCCTCGGGAGGGCAAAAACGCCAATCGCTTCCATTGCCGTTTGGGGCCGAAAAGACGACATTCCCATCAGAAATTTGATGGGTTGGCCAGAGCCATGGAACGTACCGGATTTGAACCCTTCGGCGAGCAATTGGTGTCCGCGACGGACACCCAGCCGCGCTCGCGTACGTCAAAGCTCCTGCTGCGGGCCGGCACCGGCCTGTTCTGGTCGCTGGTTGCGGGTATCGTGCTTGCCCGCGCCGCCTTCTTCGAGCCCGGAATTTATGACGGCTTCAGCCGCGTCGCTTCGCTGGCCAAGAGCCTGATCTTCTAAGGCGGATTATTCCGGGCTGAGGATAGAACTTCCTTCGGGCCTGATATGTCGAAAACTTATTTCCCTACGGAAGTCCGCTGCGTATAAATCCTTCTCCTCTGGGAGAGATTTGTGTCGCAGAATCAAGCATCCAGCCCGGCCGATACCAAGCCAGCTACCGCCGCGAGCCGTATTGCGGCACTGATTCCCGGCATTCTCCTCTGCGTTCTAGTCGCCGGTGTCTCGGCCCTGCTCGAGCGCGCGGAACTCGGCGTGTTCGAGCATCCCTATGTCGAGGCGCTGGTGATGGCCATCCTGCTCGGGATGGCCTTGCGCAGCTTCTGGAAGCCCGCGCCGCGTTGGCAGGCGGGCATCGCCTTCAGCGCCAAACAGCTCCTCGAAGTCGCGGTCATGCTGTTGGGGGCCTCCATCAGTTTCGCCGCCATTGCCGCCTCGGGCATCGCGCTCCTCGCGTCGATCGCGGCCGTCGTCGTGATCGCCCTCTGCGTCTCCTTCGGCCTCAGCCGCATGCTCGGTCTGTCGACGCGTTTGTCGATCCTGATCGCCTGCGGCAACTCGATCTGCGGCAATTCCGCGATTGCGGCCGTAGCGCCGATCATCGGCGCCAACAACGACGAGATCGCATCCTCGATTTCCTTCACCGCGATCCTCGGCGTGATGATGGTGCTGGGCCTGCCGCTGTTGATTCCACTGTTGCAGTTGTCGGCGACGCAATACGGCATTCTCGCCGGCCTGACCGTCTATGCGGTGCCCCAGGTGCTGGCGGCGACGGTACCGGCCGGACTGGTCTCCACGCAGATCGGCACCCTCGTGAAATTGATGCGCGTATTGATGCTCGGGCCGGTCGTCGTCGGCCTCTCGCTGGTTGCCTCGCGCTGGCACAGCGATGCCAAGAAGACCAATGTCGGCTTCTTTCGCCTCGTGCCGTGGTTCATCCTCGGCTTCCTCGCGCTCGCGACCCTGCGCTCCCTGGAGATCGTGCCGGCCACGGTGGTCGGGCCAGTGACGAAGATCACCGGCTTTCTCACCGTGGTCTCCATGGCCGCCCTCGGCCTCGGCGTCGACGTGCGCGTGCTGGCGAATGTCGGGGGCAGGGTGACTGCAGCCGTGACGCTGTCGCTAATGCTGCTGCTCGGCATCAGCATCGCGCTGGTGCATTGGTTCAAATAATTAGAGCAAAACTGCCGTAGGGTGGGCAAAGGCGCGAAAGCGCCGTGCCCACCACTCGGTTCGGCGTGCAACTAAGTAAGATGGTGGGCACGCTTCCGCCTTCGCTCTACGAGCTACGGCGGACAAGTCGCTTTGCCCACCCTACGAGACCGAGCGCGCTCGCTGCGCCTAAATCACATCCGCCAGCGAGTGGCCGTGCAGCTCGATGTTCAAGCCCTGCATGCCCATGTCGTTGATCTCGCCGCCCATTGCCTTGAGGCTTTCCTCGCGGATCAGCGACATCAGCCCGCGGCGCAGGGCCAGAAACTCCGACGACATCATCATCGATTGCTGCCGCGGCCGCTCCAGCGGGATCGGAATCTCCGCCTTGATCGAGCCGGGGCGCGCTGTCATGCAGTAGACGCGGTCGGAGAGGAAGATCGCCTCGTCTATGTCGTGAGTGACGAACAGCACCGAGATCTTCAGCCGCTGCCACATGTTGGTGAGTATCTGCTGCATGATGACGCGCGTCTGCGCATCAAGCGCGCCGAAGGGCTCGTCGAGCAGCAGCACTTTCGGCCCCGTGGCGAGCGCGCGGACGATGCCGACGCGCTGCTTCATGCCGCCGGACAGCTTTTCCGGATAGTGCTTCTCGAACGCCTCCAACCCCGCGAGTCCGAGCAGCGTACGTGCCGCACGCTCGCGCTGCGAGCGCGGCATGCCGCGCATCTTCAGGCCGAACTCGACATTTTCCCGCACCGTCTTCCAGGGAAACAGCGAATATTGCTGGAACACCATGCCGCGCTCGGCGCTGGGGCCGTTCACCGGCTCGCCGTCGACGGTGACGATTCCGGTGGTGGGTTTGAGGAAACCGGCGACCGCATTGAGCAGGGTCGACTTTCCGCATCCGGAGGGCCCGACGATCGAGACGAACTCGCCGGGCTTCACATGGATCTGCGTGTCGGTCACGGCCTGCACCGCTCCCTCGATGGTCTCGTAGGCGAGGGAGAAGTTCTTGACCTCGATATGGCCCTTCGGCGCGCTCGCAAGCACCTCGCTCATGTCGACCTCCACGGCATCACCAATTGCCCCGCGCCTCTGATGAGCAGGCTCGATCCAAGGCCGAGAACGCCGATCGCGATCATGCCGAGCGCGATGTCGGCATACTGGACCAGCGAATAGGCCTCCCAGGTGAAGTAGCCGATGCCGTATTGCCCCGAGATCATCTCGGCAGCGATCAGCGACACCCAGGCGACACCCATGCCGACGGTGAGGCCGGTGAAGATATGCGGCAGCGAAGCCGGAAAATATACTTCGCGGAAGATCGAGCGCTCGCGTGCACCGAGACATTGCGCGGCGCGCACCAGCACGGGATCGACCAGCGACATGCCGTGCAGCGTATTGACGAGGATCGGGAAGAACGAGCCGAGGAAGGTGATGTAGACGATGCTCTGCTCGTTGGTCGGCCACAGCATGATTGCCATCGGCACCCAGGCGATCGCCGGTATCGGGCGCAGCACTTCGGCGACCGGGAAGATCACCTCATGCACCAGCTTGAAACGACCCATGATCAGGCCGAGCGGCACGCCCACGATCGCCGCGAGCGAGAAGCCGATGAAGATGCGCCGGCAACTGAGCAGGATGTGCAGCAGGAATTTGGGATCGTGGATCGCCTTGGTGAAGCTCGCATAGACCGCGAGCGGCGATGGCACGTTGGTGAAACGTACGAAGAACACCACGCGATAGGTCGTGAGCAGGTGCCAGACCAGCAGGAAGGCGAGCAGCGAAATCACGCCGATCGCGGTTGCGCGAAGCCGGCCCTGATTCAGCCGGTACCAGCGCCGCGCGAGCGTGCCGAACGAAGGGGGTGTTGCGGGCGGAGTGACGGCGGACACGGCAGCCGTCTCTGCAATGGCTGTTGCCGGCATGCTGTCCTCGGAATGTCTGCGGAGGGCGGGACTGCTCACGTCTTGCCTCCGCCGACCGCCGCCTTCACCGCGTCATCGAAGCCGAGCACCTTGCCGCTGATCTTGGCGGCGTAGGCTTCGGCATCCTTCTTGAGCAGGAACGGCGCCACGTCGCCATTGCCGACCGCGAAGAAAGCCTGGTCGGCGAACAGCTTGATGCCGCGCGTGGTGTCGAAGACATAGGCGACGTTGATCTTCTTGCCCTTGGCCTTGTAGTCGGCATAGGCGCCGAGGGTGCAGGCTGCGGACGAGAAGGGCATGATGCCGGCATCATCCACCCAGACCTCGCCGGCCTTGCGCGGATCGGCGATCGGCTTCTTGCAGAAAGAATCTTCGCCGGAAATCTCGTAGTTCTTGGTGCTCGCAAGTTGCGCGTCATAGTCGAGCTTCATCTCGGCGTAGGCCTTGCGGATGTAGCTGTCGTCGACCCACTTCTTCGGATCGAACTCCTTCATGCGACCGAGGTTTTGCAGCACCTTGACGTCGGCGGTGGCGGCATCGATCAGCGCCGGCTTGATCGTTGGATCGGTGGTCATGTTGCCGCTCGGGCCGAGGAAGATGTAGACGACTTCCTTGCTGATGCCGGTCCATTCCTGGATCTTTTCGGCGGCGAGCTTGGGATCGTCGCGCAGCCACTGGTTGGCGGCGATCACCGCCTTGAAGTAGGCGACGACGACTTCCGGATATTTCTCCGCGAAATCGGTGCGGACGACGATGCCGTGGAAGGTCGGCAGATTGGTCTCGACGCCGTCAAAAATCTTTCGCGCGAAGCCGCGGAAGGGCAGCAACTCGGCGAACGGAACGAAGTCGGCATGCGCGTCGATCTTCTTCTCCTGGAGATTGGTCGAGCCGACTTCGGGGCTCTGACTGACCAGCTGGAAGAAGTCAGCGGGATAGCCACGGTCCTGCATCGCCTTCAGCACCATGCCGTGCGCAGCCGAGCCGAAGGGAACGCTGACGAGCTTGCCCTTGAGATCGGCGAGATCGTAGTAAGGCGAGTCCTTGTGAACGACGATGCCGTTGCCGGAGCCTGACAGGCTGTAGGCAGCGATGCCGATCAGGCGGCTCTTGCTCTCGGGATTGCTCTCGAAGGTGAAGCCGTTCACGATCAGCGGATAGTCGCCCATCATGCCGATCTGGAGCTTGTTCGCCATCATCGCGTTCGTGACGGGTGGGCCGGACGTGAAATTCTGCCACTCCAGCTCGAATTTGATGTTGGCGTATTTGCCGTCCTTCGGCAGGTATTTTTCGAGGAGATGCAGCTGCCGGATGACGACGCCGGCGGTCACCGTATTGGTCGTGGTATCCTGCGTTCCGATGCCGAGCGTGACGGTTTCCGCCGAGGCCGGCTGCGCGAGCAAAAGCGCCAGCGACGTCATCGACATCGCGATCGAGAGCGTGGGAAGATGGCGGACCATTCTCATCCTCATTCGGTTGGATGTGCTGTGGTTGCCATGATTGGGTGAGGGCCCGGACAGGGCAAATCCGGAATGACCGCCGCAGTCGATTAGTTGCCGGGAAAAACTGATTGCATACTCCTTGGGCAGTCCTGCACTATAAAGCCGCTTGCCTGTGCACCGGCTCTGGTCGCAAGCTCATTCAGTCGGACGCGTGTCCGCGCATTTCCTCCAACACGTCGGGCCGGCAGACCACGATCTGCGAGCGCTTAGTCAGCACGATTCCCTTTTCCTGCATCCGCTTCAGGCTGATCGTGACCCATTGCCTTGTGGCGCCGACCATGTGCGCGATGTCGGCATGGGTGAAGGCGGCCGCAATCACCCGGCCATCGGCATCCTCGACGCCATAGAGCTCGACGAGGTGCAGCAGCAGGTGTGCGAGCCGCTGCGTGATAGAGCGCGTTCCCAGCATCTGGGCCAATGCCGAATAGCATTTGCCCTTGAAGGTCAGGCCCTCGATCAGGCCGATCGCGAGGTTGGGGATCTCCACGGCAAGGGATCGCAGCTCCTTTCCGGGCAGGTGCACGACGCTGCAATTGCTGGATGCGACACCGGACCATTGGTGAACGGTGCCCTCGAACACTTCGGGGCCGCCGACGAAATTGCCGACATGCCAGTAGGCCAGCGTGATCTCGCGCCCGAGCGGGGAGGTGTAGAACACGCGAATGCGGCCGCTCTCGATCAGCCAGATGCCGTCATGCTTGCCGCCCTGGCTGAACAGCGTCTGGCCGCGGTTGAGCACTTTTCGGCGGCCTTGTTTCAAGACCAGCTCACGCTCGCGCGGCGACAGCTTGTCCATCAGCGGCGGCGGGCCGCCGATCCATTGCTGGTTTTCGGTGAGCAGCAGCGAGGAGCTGCCGGCAGGCCGGACTGCCGGGGGAGCAGCCCCACGAACCGCATTGGCCGCCTGCAACATCATCTGCCTCCGGAACGTTCAAATCGTTCTAAAGAGGAGCAATGTCCGTGCCAGATTTACTCGGCTGTCGTCGCCCGGCTTGGCCGGGCGACCCAGTATTCCAGAGACAGCAATGAGTTACGGAGAGACCGCGGCGTACTGGATTCCCCGCCTTCGCGGGGAATGACAGCGGAGTTTGTGGCCGCTGTCCCGCCTATCTCCAGACTGCGTCGGCTTAACGCCCCGCCAAGCTCAGCAAATAAGGCTTCGGGTAGATCCCCCGGTTATGTCCATCCGAAAACGAGATATTCAGCCCGTAGCCGAGATCGCCGATCTCGGTGATCGCAATGCCCGGAAATGTTTTAGGGAAGCGGCCGTCGAACCGGGCGCGGGTGCAGTGGGCGCATTTGCAGGAGAGGCGGAGCGTTTCCGCGGGCAGGCTGATCGCCTCATCCTGCGTGGTGCGGACGAGGAGCGAGGCGAGATCGGCGCTTGCTTCATAGTCGGCCACGGTCGGTGCAACCAAGGTCATGGTCATGACGTATCTCCGACCCTGCTCTACGTTCCGCAGCGCCGCTGCGATAGCAACTAATTGCCGGCGCAGGCGCGGGCCGCCGATCTTCGATGCCTGCACTTCAAGCGTCGTCCCCGAAATGTGAAACTAATCGACCGGGAATTTCACTTCCGCGTTGCCGTATTCCCCGCTCTCCGAAACCTTGTGCGCAATCGAGCCAAGGAGAGACGGCGGATGAGCGGATTTCAGAAGGAAACGGTTTTGTCGGTCAGGCACTGGACCGAGTCTCTGTTCAGCTTCACTGCGACGCGCGATCCCGGCTTCCGTTTTCAGAACGGCCAATTCGCGATGATCGGCCTCGAGGTCGAAGGCAAGCCCTTGATGCGGGCCTACAGCATGGCGAGCGCCAATCACGAGGAGGCGCTCGAATTCTTCTCGATCAAGGTGCACGACGGCCCGCTGACGTCGCGTCTCCAGAAGATCAGGGAAGGCGACATCATTCTGGTCGGTCGCAAGGCGACGGGCACGCTGATCACCGGCAACCTCATTCCGGGAAAACGCCTCTTGCTGCTTTCGACTGGCACGGGGCTCGCGCCGTTCGCAAGCCTCATCAAGGACCCCGACGTCTACGAGAACTACGAGACCATCGTGCTCGCCCATGGCTGCCGCCAGGTTTCGGAACTGGCCTATGGCGAGCACGTCGTCGAAGGCCTGCGCAATCACGAATTTTTCGGACCGCTGATCCGCGACAAGCTCGTCTATTACCCGACCGTGACCCGCGAGCCGTTCAGGAATCGCGGCCGCATCACCGATCTGATCGCATCGAACCAACTGTTCGACGACATCGGGTTACCAGGCCTCGATATCCAGACCGACCGCATCATGCTCTGCGGCAGCCCGGCGATGCTGGAGGAACTCCACGCGATGTTCTCGGCGCGCGGCTTCGTCGAGGGCAATCACAGCCAGCCCGGCCATTTCGTGATCGAAAAGGCCTTTGTCGAGCGCTGAAGCGCAAATCGCACCCCGTCGACAACTAATTGCTATCGCCGGGACGTCACCTGAACAAATCTGACGCAAAGGCGCCGACAATCGGCGAACCAGGAGCAAGCGATGGCACTAGATCAGATCGTCGACGGACTTTCGGAGGTTTCCTGCGATGTGCTGGTGATCGGCGGCGGCACGGCCGGCCCGATGGCGGCGCTGAAGGCGAAGCTGAAAAACCCGAAGGCCAATGTCGTCCTGCTCGAAAAGGCCAACGTCAAGCGCTCCGGCGCGATCTCGATGGGCATGGACGGGCTGAACAATGCCGTCATCCCCGGTTACGCGACGCCCGAGCAGTACACCAAGGAAATCACCATCGCCAATGACGGCATAGTCGACCAGAAAGCGGTCTATAAATACGCGCAGAACTGCTACAAGGTCATCGAAGAGCTCGACAGTTTCGGCATCCGCTTTCTGAAGAACGAGAACGGCGATTACGCCGTCAAGAAGGTGCACCACATCGGCACCTATGTGCTGCCGATGCCGAACGGCGAGACCGTGAAGAAGGCGCTGTACCGCCAGCTCCGCCGCGCCCGCATCCTGATCTCCAACCGCTTCATGGCGACGCGGCTCTTGAAATCCGCCGACGGCCGCATTGCCGGTGCGATCAGTGTCAACACCCGCACCGCCGAGATGCTGGTGATCAAGGCCAAGGCGGTGATCCTGTGCATGGGTGCTGCCGGTCGCCTTGGCCTGCCGACCTCCGGTTACATGTTTGGCACCTACGAGAACGCCGCCAATTCCGGCGACGGCTATGCCATGGCCTATCACGCCGGCGCCGCGCTCGCGAACCTCGAATGCTTCCAGATCAACCCGCTGATCAAGGACTACAACGGTCCGGCCTGCGCCTATGTCGCGGGCCCCTTCGGCGCTTACACCGCGAATAACGAAGGCGCGCGCTTCATCGAATGCGACTATTGGTCCGGCCAGATGATGCTGGAATTCTACAACGAGCTCTTGTCCGGCAAGGGGCCGGTGTTCCTCCAGCTCAAGCACCTCCACCCCGACACCATTTCCGAGATCGAGTCGACGCTGCACAAGGTCGAGCGCCCGACGCGCGGCCTGTTCCAGCAGGGGCGCGGGGTCGACTACCGCAGCGAGTCGATCGAGATGCACATTTCCGAGATCGGCTTCTGCTCCGGTCACAGCGCTTCGGGCGTGTTCGTCGACGACAATGCGCGCACCACCGTGCCAGGCCTCTACGCCGCCGGCGACATGGCGAGCGTTCCGCACAACTACATGCTGGGCGCCTTCACCAACGGTTCGGTCGCCGGCATCGACGCCATGGAGTTCGCCGACAGCCACGACTTCGCGGAGTTCGATGCCGCGGACGTCGCGATGGAGCGCGACCGCGTGATGGCACCGACGAAGCGCGAGGACGGCATTCCGCCGAACCAGATCGAGTACAAGACGCGCCGCCTCGTCAACGATTATCTCCAGCCGCCGAAGGTTACGCGCAAATACGAGCTCGGCATGCGCCGTCTCGCCGAGGCGAGGGAAGACATGCAGGAGCGCATGATTGCGCGCAATGCGCACGAGCTGCTCCGCGCGCTCGAGGTGCAATCGATCATGGACTGCGCCGACATGGCCGCGCACGCCTCGCTCTACCGCGAGGAGAGCCGCTGGGGCCTCTATCACTGGCGCACGGATTTTCCGGAGAAGGACAATGAGAACTGGTTCTGCCACACGCTGCTGTCCAAGCGGAACGGCAAGATGACCAGCGAGAAGCGGGCGGTGGAACCCTATGTCGTCCCGATCGCGGACGACGAGAAGGACCTTTACGACAAGCAGCGCATCCGGGCCACAGCCTGAGCCCTCGTCACAGCAAGCAACAGGAGATAACGATGCCTCTCGCTTCCTATCAGACATCGGTTCCGGTGGTCGTCGACGACGCCAAATGCATCGCCGACAAGGGCTGCACCGTGTGCGTCGACGTCTGCCCGCTCGACGTGCTGCGCATCAGCGACATGACCAACAAAGCCTACATGGCCTATGACGAGTGCTGGTACTGCATGCCCTGCGAGGCGGATTGCCCGACCGGCGCCGTCACCGTCAACATTCCGTATTTGTTGAGGTAGTCATGTCGAGCCCGTTCGAGTCCTATGACGATCTCGACGACGCTGATGAGCGGCTCCAGGTGGCCGATCCCGCCGAGCGCCGCGTCGCCATCATCGCGCTCGGCCATTCCGGCGATCCCGCCGCGGTCGCTCATCTCGCCAACATGGTGGCCGATCCCGACGCAGGCGTGCGCCAGCAGGTCGCGATGGCGCTCGGCGAGTTCGACGGGCCGGAAGCCGCGAGCGCGCTGGTGAAGCTGCTGGTCGACCCCGAGAGAATCGTCGCGGGCGCCGCGGCCGACGGCATGGCCGAATTCAAGGATCCCGCTTGCGCCGATGTCATCCTGCCGCTGGTGAGGCATCCCCACGCCTTCGTCCGCATGGGCGCACTGCGCGCGCTCAAGGAGCTGCGTCGCAAGGACACGCTGAAGCCGGCGCTGGAAGCATTACAGGATTCCGATGCCGCCGTGCGCGTGCAGGCGATCGGCGTGATCGGCTTCCTGAAGCTGGAAGAATCCATCCCCGCGCTGACGGCGCTGATCAACGATCCCGACGCCCATGTGCGCCGCGCCGCCGTGAGCGCACTTGCATTCTCGCAGATGAAGCCTGCCGCGGAGACGATCACGCGTGCGTTGAAGGACGCGGACTGGATGGTGCGGGAGATGGCTGCGGAAACGCTGGGCCTCAACGTCAACGGTTCGCTCGCCGCCGACCAGCTCGTCGCCTGCCTTGCCGACGAGTTCTGGCAGGTGCGGCTGAAGGCGATCCGCAGCCTCGGCAAGATGAAGATCGAACGCGCGGTGCGTCCGATCGGCAATTGCGTCAATCACGACCAGGCCAATCTGCGCAAGGAGGCCGCCGCAGCGCTCGGCGAGATCGCCCATCCCGACGGCGAAGCATTCTTGGCCGTGATCGCCGATGATCCCGATCCCGATGTTCGCAAGAACGCACGCTGGGCACTTCAGCAGATTGCGGCGCGGAAGGCGCGGGCGGGGGCATAGCCGCCGCTCTGGACTTCCCTCGCCAGACGTTTATTGGTCTTCGCCAAGGGACCGGCCGCCGATGACGTGGCCGGTCCGAAAAACAGCGAGGACGCGGCCATGACGACATTGACGGTTAAAGACCTTCTCCCCGAGGACGGCACGCGGGGAACGCTGGCCGGCCGCGTCTGGCTGCCGCAGGTGAATGGGCCCGCCGTCGTCGCCGTGCGGGGCGACGGCGTCTTCGACGTCACGGCGAAATTCCCCACCATCAGCGCACTCTGCGAGGAGGACGATCCGGCCAGGGCGCTTAGCTCGACCAAGGGCGAGCGCATCGGCGATCTCGAGGCCATCGTCGCCAACACGGTACCCGATGGGCGCGATCGTCAGAAGCCGTGGCTGCTTGCACCCGTCGATCTCCAGACGCTGAAGGCAGCCGGCGTCACCTTCGCGATCTCGATGCTGGAGCGCGTGATCGAGGAGCGCGCCAAGGGCAACCCTGCCTCGGCGGAAGCGATCCGCAAAGAAGTGACGCGGCTGATCGGCGACGATCTGTCGAAGCTCAAGCCCGGCTCGGACCAGGCGATGCATCTGAAGCAGGTGCTAATCGACCAGAACGCCTGGAGCCAGTATCTCGAGGTCGGCATCGGTCCCGATGCCGAGGTCTTCACCAAGGCGCCGACATTGTCGTCGGTCGGCACCGGCATGGATGCCGGCCTGCATCCGAAATCGACCTGGAACAATCCTGAGCCCGAACTCGTGCTGTTCGTCTCCAGCCGCGGCAAGATCGTCGGGGGCGCGCTTGGCAACGACGTGAACCTGCGTGATTTCGAGGGCCGCTCGGCGCTGCTGCTGTCGAAGGCCAAGGACAACAACGCGTCGTCCTCCATCGGGCCGCTGCTGCGCCTGTTCGACGATACGTTCTCGCTGGATGATGCGCGCAGGCTCGACATCAGCCTCACTGTGAAAGGCGCGGACGGTTTCGTCCTCAACGGCCATTCCTCGATCAGCAAGATCAGCCGCGATCCGACCGACCTCGTCGCGCAGACCATCGGCAAGGTGCATCAATATCCCGATGGTTTCGTGCTGTTCCTCGGCACGATGTTCGCGCCCGTCGAGGACCGCGATGCGCCGGGGCAAGGGTTCACCCATAAGCGCGACGACATCGTCACGATCGCCGCGCCCCAGCTCGGCAAGCTCGTCAACCGCATGCGCACCAGCGACGAGTGCGAGCCGTGGACCTTCGGCATCGGCGCACTGATGAAGAATCTCGCGCAGCGGAAGCTGATTTGATTTTTTCGCCTCTCCCCGCTTGCGGGGAGAGGCCGGAATTTGCGAGAGCAAATTCCGGGTGAGGGGGACTCACCACGAGTCGATTAGGTCGATATACGTACAGCTCTCGCCACATCGTCATTGCGAGCGCAGCGAAGCAATCCAGAGTCTTTCCGTGGAGGGATTCTGGATTGCTTCGCTGCGCTCGCAATGACGGGAGGAGAGGTTGTGAGTCCGTCTCTCATTGTTTTCGCGGAGACACCCCTCACCCCAACCCTCTCAGCGCGAGCGAAGCTCGTCTCGGCCCCGTAAGAACGGGGCAAGGGAGCGCACTGCCGCTGCCCACAATTTCTCCTTCATCTCCGCGTTGTATCCCCGGAACAAAATCGCGCTGTGCGTGTCATCTATGCGGCCAGCCGGTTCCGCCGCTCATTTCCACTAAATAGTCAAATAATATGACTATACGGAACCATCCTTCCGTGAAATAGTGCCTCCCGCCGCCTCGAAGGCCGGCCTGTGGGTGCCATGCTACCATCGGCGCCCCGGATAAACATCTTGGGAGACACGCCTGATGACCTTCAAAGCCCTCTTTGCGGCCAGCGCCACGGCCGCGTTGCTGCTTGCCCTGCCGGCGAATGCCGCCGAGCTCACCATCGGCTTCTCGCAGATCGGATCGGAATCCGGCTGGCGCGCGGCCGAGACCTCGGTCTCCAAGCAGGAAGCCACCAAGCGAAAGGTCAATCTCAAGATCGCCGACGCGCAGCAGAAGCAGGAGAACCAGATCAAGGCGATCCGCTCCTTCATCGCGCAGAATGTCGATGCGATCTTCCTTGCGCCAGTCGTCTCGACCGGCTGGGATTCGGTGCTGAAGGAAGCCAAGGAGGCCAAGATCCCGGTCGTGCTGCTCGACCGCGACATCGATCCCTCCGGCAAGGAGCTCTATCTCACCGCTGTCACCTCCGACAGTGTGCACGAAGGCGAGGTCGCCGGCGACTGGCTGGCCAAGACCGTCGGGGCTAAGGCCTGCAACATCGTCGAATTGCAGGGCACGGTCGGCGCCAGCGTGGCGGCCAACCGCAAGAAGGGTTTCGACACCGCCATCGCCAAGCATGCGAACCTGAAGGTGGTGCGCAGCCAGACCGGCGACTTCACTCGCGCCAAGGGCAAGGAGGTGATGGAGAGCTTCATCAAGGCCGAAGGCGGCGGCAAGTCGATCTGCGCGGTCTACGCCCACAACGACGACATGATGGTCGGCGCGATCCAGGCGATGAAGGAAGCCGGCCTCAAGCCAGGCAAGGAGATCCTCACCGTCTCCATCGATGCGGTCCCCGATATCTTCAAGGCGATGGCCGCCGGCGAAGCCAATGCGACCGTCGAGCTGACGCCGAACATGGCCGGCCCGGCGCTTGATGCGATTGCGGCATTCAAGGGCAAGGGTACGGTTCCGCCGAAGTGGATCCAGACCGAGTCCAAGCTCTATACCGCTGCCGACGATCCGCAGAAGATCTACGACAGCAAGAAGGGCCTCGGTTACTGAGGCGGGCGCTGCGCCGGACCGCCATGTTTCGGTGGTCCGGTGATACCCCCTTCGAAATCGCTGTGCGAACGAATAGGCTGGGTGACCGCATCATCAGCGGGCACTGGCGGGAGTGACGTTGTCATGGAGAACAGCCCCGATCCTGCTCCGGCCCTTCTGGAGGTGCGCGGGATCAGCAAAAGCTTCGGTGCTGTGCGTGCGTTGCAGGAGGTCGACTTCACGCTTCGCGCCGGCGAGATCCATGCGCTGCTCGGCGAGAACGGCGCCGGCAAGTCCACGCTGATCAAGGCGGTCACCGGCGTGTTCCCGCGCGATGCCGGAATCGTCAGGATCAGTGGCGAGGCAATCGCGCCGCGCTCGGCCAAGGCCGCGCTTCAGGCCGGCATTGCCACCGTCTACCAGGAAGTCAATCTGCTGCCGAACCTCTCGGTGGCACAGAACCTGTTTCTCGACCGCCAGCCGATGCGTTTCGGCATCGTCCGCGAAGGCGAGATGCGTCGCCGCGCCAAGGCCTTGCTCGCGGACTTCGGCCTCGACATCGATGTCGCCGCGCCGCTCGGCAGCTATTCTGTCGCCGTGCAACACGTCACCGCGATCGCGCGGGCCGTCGATCTCTCCGCACGGGTGCTGATCCTGGACGAGCCGACCGCGAGCCTCGACCGTCACGAAGTCGAGATCCTCTTCGGCATCATGCGCCAGCTCGCAAAGCGTGGCATCGGCATCGTCTTCGTCAGTCACTTCCTGGACCAGGTCTACGAGATCTCCGACCGCATCACGGTCTTGCGCAACGGCCGCCTGGTCGGGGAGCGCGAGACGGCTTCGCTGCCGCGGCTGGAATTGATCCGGATGATGCTTGGCCGCGAGCTGGCCGAGACCACCAGCGCGCGGGCTTCTGCCACCGAACACAAGGCGCGCGAGATCTGCGCGAGCTTCGAGGGTTACGGCAAGGCCGGTTATGTCGCGCCGTTCAATCTCGAGCTGCGCCATGGCGAGGTCGTCGGTCTGGCCGGCCTGCTCGGCTCGGGCCGGACCGAGACGGCGCGGCTGGTGTTCGGCGCCGAACGCGCCGATCGCGGGCAGGCGAGGGTGGAGGGCGCACCCGCGCGGCTCCAGTCGCCGCGCGACGGCGTCCGTCATGGTTTTGGCTATTGCCCGGAGGAACGCAAGACCGACGGCATCGTCGCCGAACTCAGCGTGCGTGAGAACATCGTGCTCGCGCTCCAGGCCAAGCGCGGGCTGCATCGGCCGCTGTCGCGCCGCGAGCAGGACGAGATCGCGCGCCGCTACGTCAAGATGCTCGACATCCGGCCGGCAGATCCCGAACGTCCGGTCGGCCTGTTGTCCGGCGGCAACCAGCAGAAAGTGCTGCTGGCGCGCTGGCTCGCGACGTCGCCGCGCCTGCTGGTGTTGGACGAGCCGACCCGCGGCATCGATGTCGGCGCGCATGCCGAGATCATCCGCCTGATCCGCGAGCTCTGCGACGACGGCCTAGCGCTGCTCGTGATCTCCTCGGAGCTGGATGAGATCGTGACCTATTCCGATCGCGTCGTCGTGTTGCGCGACCGCGCCCATGTCGAGGAACTCGCGGGCGAGGCGATCGATGTCGGCAACATCCTCGCGGCCATCGCCGCCGACGGCGCCAGCGTTGCGCATGAGGGCCGGGCATGACAGCGCTGTTGCCGCGCCGCGGCCTTGCCCAGATCCTTGCGCTGGTCGTCATCCTGGCGGTCGATCGCGTGGTGTCGCCGCAATTCTTCGACCTGCGTCTCCAGGACGGCCGGCTGTTCGGCAGCCTGATCGACGTGCTCAACCGTGGCACGCCGGTGGCGCTGCTCTCGCTCGGCATGGTGCTGGTAATTGCCACGCGCGGCATCGACCTGTCGGTCGGCGCCGTCATGGCGATCTCCGGCGCGATCGCGGCGAGCCTCGCCGACAGCCACGGTCTGCCGATCGTGCTGGGGGCTGCGCTCGGTGCCGGACTCGTCTGTGGGCTCTGGAACGGCTTCCTTGTTGCCGTGCTCGGCATGCAGCCGATTGTGGCGACGCTGATCCTGATGGTGGCCGGACGCGGCATCGCCCAGCTGATCACCGAGGGTCGTATCGTGACCTTCTCTTCGCCGGATCTGGTCTGGCTCGGCAATGGCGCTGTGCTCGGCCTGCCGGTGCCGGTCGCGATCGCCTTGGGCATGCTGATCCTCACCGGCGCTGTGGTGCGCGGCTCGGCGCTGGGGCTGCTGATCGAGGCGACCGGCGGCAATGCGCGGGCAAGCGAGCTCGCCGGCGTCGGCACGCGCGCCATGATCCTGTCGGTCTATGTCTGGTGCGGCGTCTGCGCCGCGCTCGCCGGCGTGATCGCAGCCGCCGACATCATGGGCGCGGATGCCAACAATGCCGGCCTCTGGCTCGAGCTCGACGCCATCCTTGCGGTGGTGATCGGCGGCACCTCGCTGTTCGGCGGCCGCTTCAGCCTGTTGCTCGCCGTGCTCGGCGCGCTGATCATCCAGACCATGAACACCGGGATCCTCTTGTCCGGCTATCCGCCGGAGTTCAATTTGCTGGTCAAGGCGGTGGTGGTGCTCGCCGTGCTGTTGCTGCAATCGCCGAAATTCGCCGGCATTGCCGGAATCGCCGCGCGGGCGCGGAGGTCCAAAGCATGAAAGGCCTGCCGCCCGTCCTCATCACGGCCATCGTGCTCGTCGCCGGCTTTGCGCTCTGCGCGATGCAATTCCCCAACATTGCCTCGACCCGCGTGGTCGGCAATCTCCTCACCGACAACGCTTTCCTCGGCATCGTCGCGATCGGCATGACCTTCGTCATCATCTCCGGCGGCATCGATCTCTCGGTCGGTTCGGTGATCGGTTTCACCACTGTGTTCGTGGCGCTGGCCATCGAGCGCTGGGGCGTGCCGCCGCTGGTCGCTTTCGCCGCCATCCTGGTGCTCTCGGCTGGGTTCGGGGCTACAATGGGCGCCGTGATCCATGTCTTCGACCTGCCGCCCTTCATCGTCACGCTCGCCGGCATGTTCCTGGCACGCGGTGCGAGCTTCCTGCTCTCGACGGAATCGGTGCCGATCACCGCGCCGGTCTACTCCACCGTGTCGGACTTCGCGCTGCGGATGCCCGGCGGCGGACGGCTGACGGCGATCGCGATCATCATGCTGGTGATCGTGATCGGCGGCGCCCTGCTGCTGCATCTCACCCGGTTCGGCGCCAATGTCTATGCGCTCGGCGGCAGCCGGGCGACCGCGAGCCTGATGGGCGTTGCAGTCGGCAAGATGACGGTGAAGATCTACATGCTGTCGAGCCTGCTGGCGGGCATCGCCGGCATTGTCTTCTCCTTCTACACCAGCGCGGGCTATTCGCTCTCCGCGGTCGGCGTCGAGCTCGACACCATCGCGGCCGTCGTGATCGGCGGCACGCTGCTCACCGGCGGGCAGGGATCGGTGATCGGCACCTTCCTCGGCGTGCTGATTCAGGGCCTGATCCAGACCTACATCAATTTCGATGGCACGCTGTCGAGCTGGTGGACTAAGATCGCGACCGGCGTGCTGCTGTTCGCCTTCATCGCCTTGCAGCAGGGGCTGGTCGCGCTTGCACGACGGCCGGTGAGGAAGAGTGCAGGAGCAATCTCATGACCTCGCGCATCGTCGTCATCCCGACGCGACGGGCCCACTCCAACCATGCGGAGGTGGCCCGCTCGATCGGCGTCGACATCATCGCCGGCCGCTATGCGGAGGGGACGCGGCTGCCCGGTGATGCCGAGATGATCGCGATGTTCGGCGTGTCGCGGCCGGTGCTCAGGGAGAGTGTGAAGACCCTGGTCGCCAAGGGGCTGCTCACCACCAAGGCGCGGGTCGGTACCGTCGTACGCGAGCGCGGCGCCTGGAACATGTTCGACGCCGACGTGCTGGCCTGGCATCTGGACGCCGGCATCGACAAGCGTTTCCTCAACGACCTCGCTGAGATCCGTCTGGCCGTCGAGCCGCGCGCCGCCGCGCTCGCAGCTATGCACCGGTCCGACGAGGACGTCGCTGAGCTCCGTCGCTGCATGGATCGCATGCGGCTTGAAGCGTCCGACTCCGTCGGCTTTGCCGATGCCGACCTCGCGCTCCATGTTGGGGTGGCGCGTGCCTCCGGCAATCTGTTCATGCGCTCGATCGGGCATGTCATCGAGGCTGCGCTCCGCGCCTCGTTCCTGCTGAGCGCCCCGGTCGAGTCGGAGGACCGCGACACCGTGCTGCTCTGGCATCAGAAGATCGTCGATGCCATTGCGGCGGGCGATGTCGACGCCGCGTCGGAGGCCATGGTCTACGTCATTCACAACGGCATGCGCCGCCACGAGGACGCGGTGATCGAAACCGCGCCGGCCGAGCCGCTGTCATCTGCGAAATCCGGAGAGAGATCTTGACTGAACTTCGCATCGCCATCGTCGGCTTCGGCAAGATCGCGCGCGACCAGCACCTTAGTGCGATCGCGGCGACACCGGGTGCGACGCTCGTGGCTGTCGCCAGTCGCAACGCTTCGCTGCCGGGGCTGCCGCATTTCGCCACCATCGAGGAATTGCTGGAGAAGGGGCCGCCGATCGACGCGGTGTCGCTCTGCACGCCGCCGCAGGTGCGCCGCGCCCAGGCGGCCGCTGCGCTCGCCGCCGGCAAGCATGTCATGCTGGAGAAGCCGCCCGGCACCGGCGTTGCCGAACTCGATCCGCTGATCGCGATGGCGGCGGGTGCGAAGCGGACGCTGTTTGCGACCTGGCATTCGCGCTACGCGCCCGCGGTCGAGCCGGCGCGGCAATGGCTCGCCGAACGCCGCATCACCTCCGTGCACATCAGCTGGAAGGAAGACGTCCGCGTCTGGCATCCCGGGCAAGGCTGGATCTGGGAACCGGGCGGGCTTGGCGTATTCGATCCCGGCATCAACGCGCTGTCGATCCTGACCAAAATCCTGCCGCAGCCGGTGTTCGTCACCGCGGCCGAGCTGGCCTTTCCCGCCAACTGCCAGGCGCCGATCGCCGCGAACCTGACGCTGACCGACATCGGCGGCCTGCCTGTCACCGCCGAATTCGACTTCCGTCAGACCGGGCCGCAGAGCTGGGATATCCTCGTGGAAACCGATCAGGGCCGGTTGACGCTGTCCGGCGGCGGCAGGCGCATGGCGATCGACGGCAAGACTGTTGCCGAGGCGCCTGATGAGGAATATCGGGAGTTGTACCGGCGCTTCGTCGATCTCGCTGCAACCGGCGCGAGCGACGTCGATCTGACGCCGTTGCGTCTCGTCGCCGATGCTTTCCTGCTCGGCAAGCGGACGATCGTCGAACCATTTGTGGACTGACAATGGCTGGCTCGAAAATAACAAGAGACGTTTTCGGAACGCTGCCGGATGGCCGCAACGTCGAGCGCATCGTGCTGCGCGGAGCGGGCGGCTTCGAAGCGCGGATCATCACCCATGGCGCGGTGATCCAGGCGCTGATCGCGCCGGACGCGAAGGGCGGCTACGACGATGTCGTGCTCGGCCACGATGCCTTCGCGGGCTATCTCGCTGAGCGAAAGTTCTTCGGCGCCACCGTCGGCCGTTATGCCAACCGCATCGCCAAGGGACAGTTTTCGCTCGACGGCGAGACGGTGCAGCTTCCCGTCAACAACGGTCCGAATGCGCTGCACGGCGGCCTCGATGGCTTCGATCGGAAACTCTGGGACGTTGCGGAGATCGACGAGGGCGCCGAGCCCGCCGTGATGCTCACCTATTTCAGCCCGCATGGCGAAGAATATTACCCCGGCCGGCTCGATGTGCGTCTGACCTATCGCATCACGGGACCGACTGAGCTGTCGCTCACCATGGAAGCCCGCACGGACCGGCCAACGATCGTCAACCTCACCAATCATAGCTTCTTCAATCTGGAAGGTGCGACGTCGGGTACCCCCATCCTAGATCATAGACTGACGGTCGCTGCCGAGTATTTCCTCGCGATCGATCCCACCGCCATTCCGCTGCCGGAGCCGCCGCGTCACGTTGCCGGCACACCGTTCGACTTCCGCGAAGCACGGCCCGTCGGTGCGCGCATCCGCGAGAGCGATCAGCAGTTGCAGAGCGGCAGGGGCTACGATCACACCTACTGCCTCGCGCGTGATGGCAAGCTTGCTTTCGCGGCCCGGCTGGAGGCGCCGCGCTCGGGGCGCATCATGGAGCTGTTCACCGATCAGCCCGGACTTCAGGTCTATTCCGGCAATTATCTCGATGGCACGATCTCCGGGAAGGGCGGCAAGCTCATCCGGCAGTCGGATGCGATGTGCCTGGAACCCCACATCTGGCCCGACGCGCCGAACCGGCCGGATTTCCCGAGCCCGCGGCTCTCACCCGGCGAGGTCTATCGCCATCACACGGTCTATCGCTTTTCGGTGAGGACGACATGATGGAAGAGGTGCCGACGTCTGTGCTCTCGGACCATCCCTGCCATCTCGGCGAGGGACCGACCTATGATGCGACCACCGACACCGCCTGGTGGTTCGACATCCGCGAAGGGCTGCTATTCGAGGCGCAGCTCGGCGGCGGTGAGGTCCGCATCCATGCGCTCGGCCGGATGGCGAGCGCGCTCGGACGCATCGATGCCGAGCGTCAGTTGATCGTCGCGGAAGATGGCCTTTACATCCGCAAGCCTGCCGACGGCGCGATGACGCTGTTCTGTCCGCTCGAAGCCGACAATCCCGCCACGCGTTCGAACGACGCGCGCGTGCATCAGTCCGGCACGTTCTGGATCGGCACCATGGGACGCAAGGCGGAAGCAGGGGCGGGCGCGATCTACGCGTTCCATCGCGGCAAGATCTCGCTGCTGTTCCCCCGCATCAGCATTCCCAACTCGATCTGCTTCTCGCCGGACGGTGCGATCGGCTATTTCGCCGATAGTGCGCGCGCCGTGCTCTACACGGTGCCGCTCAATCCGGCGACTGGCCTGCCGCGCGGCGAGCCGGAGGTGCTGCTGCGCCACACCGGCATCGGCGGTTTCGACGGCTCGGTGTGCGACGCCGACGGGCAGATCTGGAACGCCTGCTGGGGCGCGAGCCGCATCGATGTCTACTCTCCGCAGGGCGAGCGCCTGCGCTCATTGAGCGTTCCTGCGAAGCAGGCGAGCTGCCCAGCTTTCGTTGGCCCCGATCTGTCGCGTCTCCTCGTCACCTCCGCCTGGCAGGACATGAACGCGGCGGCGCGCGCCGCTGATCCGCAAGCAGGCCACACCTTTCTGCTGGATGCATCCGCGCGCGGTCGTGCGGAGCCCGACGTCAAGCTCGCATAGGAGATCCGAAGCAGCCCACCCACGTTCTCGACGACACGAAGAAACAGTCTGACACCCAAAGGGAGTGAAATATGCTGAAACTGAAGACGACGTTCCTCGCACTGGCGCTGGCCGGCGCTGCCACGATGGCCACAGGCGTCACCGCCTCCGCGCAGAAGGCGACAGTCGGCATCGCCATGCCGACCAAATCCTCGGCGCGCTGGATCGACGACGGCAACAACATGGTCAAGGTGCTGAAGGAGCGCGGCTACAACACCGATCTGCAATATGCCGAGGACGACATTCCGAACCAGCTCTCGCAGGTCGAGAACATGGTGACCAAGGGCGCGAAGGCGCTGGTGATCGCGGCGATCGACGGCACCACGCTGTCCGACGTGCTCAAGCAGGCCAAGGCCAAGGGCATCACCGTGATCGCCTATGACCGCCTGATCCGCGGCACGCCGAACGTCGACTACTACGCGACGTTCGACAATTTCCAGGTCGGCGTGCTCCAGGCGCAGTCGATCGAGCAGGGGCTCGGCCTCAAGGAAGGCAAGGGACCCTTCAACATCGAGCTGTTCGGCGGCTCGCCCGACGACAACAACGCCTACTTCTTCTACAACGGCGCGATGAGCGTGCTGAAGCCCTACATCGACAGCGGCAAGCTCGTCGTCGTCTCCGGCCAGATGGGCATGGACAAGGTGGCAACGCTGCGTTGGGATGGCGCCACCGCGCAGGCCCGCATGGACAACCTGCTCAGCGCCTATTACGGCAACAAGAAGATCAATGCCGTGCTGTCGCCCTATGACGGCATCTCGATCGGCATCATCTCCTCGCTGAAGGGTGTCGGCTACGGCAGCGCCGATCAGCCGATGCCGATCATCTCCGGCCAGGACGCCGAGGTCCCCTCGATCAAGGCGATGCTGCGCGGCGACCAGTATTCGACCATCTTCAAGGACACCCGCGATCTCGCCAAGGTCACGGCGGACATGGTCGACGCGGCGCTCGCCGGCAAGCAGGTCACCGTCAACGACACCAAGACCTACGAGAACGGCGTCAAAACCGTGCCGTCCTATCTGCTCAAGCCGGTGGTGGTCTACAAGGACAATTGGGAGAAGGTGCTGGTCGACAGCGGCTACTACAAGAAGTCGCAGTTCCAGTAAGGACTCTCTCTTTCCCCTCTCCCCGCGTGCGGGGAGAGGGTTAGGGGGCTCTCCACGGGGGCGGTGAGAGTTGCCCTCGCGGAGACTCCCCCTCACCCGGAATTCAAGCTGCGCTCGAATTCCGGCCTCTCCCCGCACGCGGGGAGAGGCGAAGTAACGCAAGGGACACCAAAGCCATGACCGCCATGCTGGAGATGCGCAACGTCAGCAAGAGCTTTGCCGGTGTGCAGGCGCTGCGCGATGTCAATTTCTCGGTTCACGCCGGGCAGATCCACGCGCTCGTCGGCGAGAACGGCGCCGGCAAGTCGACGCTGATGAAAGTGCTAAGCGGGGTCTATCCGCACGGCAGTTACGAAGGCACCATCGTCTTCGAAGGCGAGGAGCGACGCTTCCGTGACATCAACGATTCCGAGGCGCTCGGCATCATCATCATCCATCAGGAGCTGGCGCTGATTCCGCTGATGTCGATCGCGGAGAACATCTTCCTGTCGCATCCGCCGTCGAAGTTAGGGGTGATCGATCGCGACGAGGTCTACCGGCGCACGCGGGACCTGCTCGCGCAGGTTGGCTTGAGAGAATCGCCGGATACGCTGATCACCGATCTCGGCGTCGGCAAGCAGCAGCTGGTCGAGATCGCCAAGGCGCTCTCCAAGCGGGTGCGGATGCTGATCCTGGACGAGCCGACCGCGAGCCTCAATGAGGCCGACAGCGCCGCGCTGCTCGAACGCCTTATGGCGTTCCGCGAGCAGGGCATCGGCTCGATCCTGATCTCGCACAAGCTGAACGAGGTCGCCAAGGTCGCCGACCACATCACCGTGCTGCGCGACGGCCGCACAGTCGACAGCATCGATTGCCATGCCGAAGCGATCCAGGAGGACCGCATCATCCGCAGCATGGTCAACCGCGATCTTGCTCACCGCTTCCCGGAGCGCAGCGCGAAGATCGGCGAAGCCGTGCTCACCGTCGAGAACTGGTCGGTCTATCACCCGATTCATCCCGAACGGCAGGTGATCAAGAACGTCAATTTCAGTGTCAAGCGCGGCGAGGTCGTGGGCATCGCCGGCCTGATGGGGGCCGGCCGCACTGAATTCGCCATGAGCCTGTTCGGCCGCTCCTGGGGCACCACCATCAGCGGCAGTCTCCGGCTCGAGGGCAAGGAGATGATGCTGCCGAGCGTCGCGGCCGCGATCGACGCCGGCCTTGCCTATGTCACCGAGGATCGCAAGCAGCTCGGCCTCATTCTCGCCGACGACGTCCGCAAGAACATCACGCTGGCGAGCCTTGACCAGGTCGCGCCCGGCCGTGTGATCGACGACATTGCCGAGCTGAAGGTCGCTAGCGACTATCGCAACCGGATGCGGATCCGCTGCTCCGACGTCTACCAGGAGACGGGACAGCTCTCCGGCGGCAACCAGCAGAAAGTGGTGCTGTCGAAATGGCTGATGACCGATCCGAAGGTGCTGATCCTGGACGAGCCGACGCGGGGCATCGACGTCGGTGCCAAGTACGAGATTTACTGTATCATCAACGAGCTGGCGGAAGCCGGCCGCGGCGTCGTGGTGATCTCCTCGGAAATGCCCGAGTTGCTCGGCATCTGCGACCGCATCTGTGTGATGAATGACGGCGCCTTTGTCGGGGAGTTCAGGGGATCCGAGGCGACGCAGGAAAAGATCATGCGCGCCATCATGCGCAACGAAAGAAAAATTGGGAACGCCGCGCCCGCGGCCGTCGAGATGGGAGGAACGCAGCCATGACCGACAAGACGGTGTCGCTGCCCGAGGAGCGCCGGCACGGCAGCTTCATCAAGAACAATTTGCGCAATTACGGCATGTTGATGTCGTTGGTCGCGATCATGCTGTTCTTCCAGGTCGTCACTGGCGGCACGCTGCTGCAGCCACTCAACCTGACCAATCTGGTGCTGCAGAACAGCTACATCGTCGTCATGGCGCTGGGCATGCTGCTGGTGATCGTCACCGGTCATATCGATCTTTCGGTCGGTTCGGTCGCGGGCTTCATCGGCGCGGTGGCCGCCGTGCTCATGGTGACCTACAAGATCGACTTCACACTCGCGTTCATCGCCTGCCTCTTGGTCGGCGCCGCCATCGGCGCCGCGCAAGGCTATTGGGTGGCCTATTTCAAGATCCCGTCCTTCATCGTCACCTTGGCGGGCATGCTGGTGTTCAAGGGCCTCGCGCTCGCGGTGTTGCAGGGTCAGTCGCTCGGGCCGTTCCCGGCGACCTTCCAGAAATTGTCGTCCGGGTTCATTCCTGAACTGCTGCCCGAGGCCGGCACGCTGCATCCGACCTCCATGCTGATCGGTGCCGTGCTCGCGCTCGGACTGGTCTATGCCAGCGCCAAGGGCCGCTCGCGCGAGCAATTGCACGGCATCGAGGTCGAGCCTTATGCGTTCTTCCTGGGCAAGAGCGTTCTCTTGGCCTGCGCCGTGCTCTATTTCACCTATCTGATCGCCTCGCATCGCGGCCTGCCGAACGTGCTGGTCATCATGACGGCGTTGATCGCGCTCTACGGCTTCGTCACCCGGCGCACCGTGATCGGCCGGCAGATCTATGCCGTCGGCGGCAACGCCAAGGCGGCAAGCCTATCGGGCATCAAGACCGAGCGGCTGACCTTCCTTACCTTCGTCAACATGGGCGTGCTCGCCGCGCTCGCTGGCCTCGTCTTCGCCGCGCGCCTCAACACCGCGACCCCGAAGGCCGGTCTCGGCTTCGAGCTCGACGTCATCGCCGCCTGCTTCATCGGCGGCGCTTCGGCCTATGGCGGGGTGGGGCGCGTCGGCGGTGCCGTGGTCGGCGCCATGATCATGGGCGTGATGAACAACGGCATGTCGATCCTCGGCATCGGTATCGACTACCAGCAGGTCATCAAGGGCCTGGTGCTGCTCGGTGCGGTCTGCATCGACGTGTATAATCAGCGGCGATAGTTTCGCTGACTCCGCAGGGTGGGCAGAAGCGCTCTTGCGCGGTGCCCACCCTTTTCAACGACTACGACGAAGGCGGTGAGCGCGCCTTCGCCATCGCCCTTTGAGCTATAGCGAACGCTTTGGCCACCTGACTCGACCGCTCGCGCTGCACTCATCCTCAGGATTGCATCACCGGAACCAGCCCGTAGCGCAGCATCGTTTCCTTCATTTTGGCCGGATCAGGCTTGCCGGCCAATAGCAGGGCCGCCATCTCCTTGAAGTATTGTGGGCCGAGTACACCGGGGCTGAGGATGCACAGGCAGGTCGCCGGTCGGGGCGAACGGTTGATGAAACCGTGCACCACGCCGCGCTTAATGAAGAGGCTTTCGCCCGGCGCCACGTCGATGTCCTTTGCGTCGATCCGCCAGGTCGAGATGCCGCTTAGTCCGTAGATCGTTTCGTCCCAGCCATCGTGATAATGGGGAATCGGCATGCGGGCGTTCGGCTGTAGCGTCATCTCGAACAGATCGAGGCCGCCGGCGGTGTCATCCTTGCTCTGTAGGAACGTCAGCTGCAGCGCGCCAAGGTTGATGATCTCAGGCATGGCGAACTCATCCAGTCGTGTGGAGCGCAATATTAGCGCACGACGCAAGGAAGCCAAGACGGAGGAATCGAAACTGCCCGGGACCCAGCTGCAGCAGGCGCCCCTTGCTGTGCAGTGCCGCAACGGCGCGCTGAGGCGCCTGCCACTACTGCGTCGTGAACAGCACCGCCGCGATCGCGACGGAGAGGCTTACCGCTGACACGGTCGCCACGGTCGACAGCACGCCCATTCGCCGGAGCGCGATGGCAAACGCGATGATAATGGGGGTCGCGGTCATCAGGCCGATTTGTGCATCGCTCATCTGGTCGTTTGCCGTCTTGTGGAACCGCCGGGTTGATCCACCCTATGGCGGAAGGGCCGCCGGGATGTTGCGGTAGCGCAAACACCCTATGGCCTGCCGCTTCTTTGTCCGGCGTCAAAGTCGGAACAGCGCCGTCGAGGTAGTGGCTGGACGTCTTGGTTTGGAAATCAGATGTCGGCGACGGACTGCGAGCAACAAGAAACCGGCTGGGGAATCCTCGAAGATCTCCCCGGCGATCCCATGATCTGGGTGCTGATCTTCAGCGAGCTTGCCGCCTTCGGCCTGTTCCTCGGCGCCTTCATCGTCGCCCGTGCGATTCATCCCGCGATCTTCGCGGCCGGTCAGGCCACCCTCGATGCGCATCTCGCCGGGATCAACACCGTCGTTCTTGTGACCAGCGGATGGGCCGCAGCCCGCGGCACGGCTGCCGCCCGTACGGGCCGCAGGCCGGCGGCACGCGGCTGGCTCTTCGGCGCCATGGCGCTTGGCGCTCTCTTCATCGCGGTCAAACTGTTCGAATATGCCGGCGAGATCGGTCAGGGAAACGGTTTGGAGACCAGCCCGTTCTTCACCCTCTACTTTCTCCTCACCGGCTTTCATCTCCTGCATGTCGGCCTCGGCATCGTGATCCTGGCCGTAGTTTCCCGGAGTGCCGAAGCCTCGGGGGTGGAAACGGGAACCGCCTTCTGGCACATGGTCGATCTGCTGTGGATCGTCATATTCCCGATCATCTATCTGGTGCAGCAGTGATTCCGGATCGTCTCGACATCACCTGGATCGCGCTGATCGGTCTCGCGCTCGCGACCATTCTGGTCCCATCATTTGTGGCGCATCCGCTGCTCGGAAATGCCCTGCTGCTGGCGTTCGCGGCCGTCAAGGGCCGTCGTATCGTGCTCGATTTCCTCGATCTTCGGGCTGTGCCGGCGCTCTGGCGCGGCCTCGTGAGCGCCTGGGTCCTCGTCGTGGTGCTGTTCGCCTGGCTCGCATCCGCTGTCGTCACCCTGATCTGACGCGGCGCCTCGCGGATCGTCGCGCTCCTTGCGCTTCGTCAAAGAGTGATCCGCGTCGTTCGGCAATAAATCACCGCATCGCTTCTTCGCAGGAATCAAACGGAAAGGATTGGCAATGGCTGAACGCCTGACCAAGTCGGCCGCTCGAAACGTCTTCTACGGCGGCTCGGCCTTTTTCTTCGCCATCTTCATAGGGCTGACGGCGCACAGCCATTACTACATGGCCACGACCTCGACGGATGCGACGACACTGACGTCGTCGGTCGCCCGCGGCAAGCATGTCTGGGAGAAGAACTCCTGCATCAACTGCCACACCCTGCTCGGCGAGGGCGCCTATTTCGCTCCCGAAGTCGGTAACGTCTGGGATCGCTGGGGCGGCAACGAGGACCCGGCGGGTGCGCGCGAGACGCTGAAGGCCTGGATGCAGGCGCAGCCTTCGGGCGCGCCGGGCCGGCGGCAGATGCCGCAGTTCAACCTCACCGACCAGGAGCTCAACGATCTCGCCGACTTCCTGCAATGGACCTCTACGATCAAGCGCCAGGAATGGCCGCCGAACAAGGCCGGCTGAGCGTATCGCCTCGTGAATCCCTAAAACACAGAGAGCCTGAGATGAAATATCAGACCCAGAAAGTCGCGATGCTGTATTTCTACGGCGCGCTGACTCTGTTCCTCGCGCAGGTCCTGTTCGGCCTCCTCGCGGGGACGATCTACGTCCTGCCCAACACGCTGTCGACCCTCTTGCCATTCAACATCGTCAGGATGATCCACACCAACGCGCTGATCGTGTGGTCGTTGATCGGCTTCATGGGCGCGACCTACTTCCTGCTTCCGGAAGAGACCGAGACCGAGCTCTACAGCCCGCTGCTGGCAAAAATCCAGTTCTGGATGTTTTTTGGCGCGGCAGGTGTGGCCGTGGTCGGCTATCTCTTCCACTACCACGAGGGCCGCGAGTTCCTCGAGCAGCCCTTCATCATCAAGGTCGGCATCGTCGTCGTCTGTCTGATGTTCCTGTTCAACGTGACGATGACGGCGCTCAAGGGCCGCAAGACCACGGTCACGAACATCCTCTTGTTCGGCCTGTGGGGCGTTGCGATCTTCTTCCTGTTCGCCTTCTACAATCCAATCAATCTGGCGGTCGACAAGATGTACTGGTGGTACGTCGTCCATCTCTGGGTCGAAGGCGTCTGGGAGCTGATCATGGCCTCCGTGCTGGCCTATCTAATGATCAAGCTCAACGGCATCGACCGCGAGGTGGTCGAGAAGTGGCTCTACGTCATCATTGGGCTGGCGCTGTTCTCCGGCATCCTCGGCACCGGCCACCACTTCTACTGGATCGGCGCGCCCGGCTATTGGCAGTGGATCGGCTCGCTGTTCTCCACGCTGGAGGTCGCCTCCTTCTTCACCATGGTGATCTTCACAGTGCAGATGACGTGGAAGGCCGGTCGCAAGCATCCGAACCGCGCAGCTCTGCTGTGGTCGGTCGGCTGCTCGGTGATGGCGTTCCTCGGAGCCGGCGTCTGGGGCTTCCTGCACACGCTGTCCTCGGTGAACTACTACACGCATGGCACCCAGGTCACCGCCGCACACGGCCATCTCGCCTTCTTCGGTGCCTATGTGATGCTGAACCTGTCGGTGATGGCCTACGCCATCCCGCAGATCAGGGGACGTGCGCCTTACAACCAGTGGCTCTCCATGGCGAGCTTCTGGATCATGTGCACCGCTATGATGGTGATGACCTTCGCGCTGACTTTTGCCGGCGTGGTCCAGGTCCATCTCCAGCGCGTGCTCGGCCAGGGCTATATGGACGTGCAGGACCAGCTCGCGATGTTCTACTGGGTCCGGCTCGGCTCCGGCGTATTCGTGGCGATCTCCGCGCTGATGTTCGTGTGGGCCGTGCTGGTGCCGGGCCGCGCCAGGCAACCGGTCATCCCCGGCGCGCTGCAGCCGGCCGAGTAAATGCAAATGGCGGCCGCGGTTCGCCGCGGCCGCCTGCTTCCTGGAAAGTCCGGAGAGACATCATGAAACCCGCTCTTCACACCGTGACCTCGGCGCCCGCGCTGCCGGCCTATGTCGCAAGCGGCAACGAATGCGCGCTGTTCGAGCACGCCTGGCGGCATCAGCTTCCGGTGCTGCTGAAGGGACCGACCGGCTGCGGCAAGACGCGCTTCGTCGCGCACATGGCGGCGCGGCTCGGATTGCCGCTGCACACCGTCGCCTGCCACGACGATCTCACCGCCGCAGATCTCACCGGTCGTTATCTGTTGAGGGGCGGCGACACCGTGTGGACTGACGGTCCGCTGACCCGCGCGGTGCGCGAGGGCGGCATCTGCTATCTCGACGAGGTCGTGGAAGCGCGCAAGGACGTCACCGTCGTGCTGCATCCGCTCACCGACGACCGCCGTATCCTGCCGCTGGAGCGCACCGGCGAGGAGATCGCGGCGCCGAGCAGCTTCATGCTCGTCGTCTCCTACAATCCCGGATACCAGACGCTGCTGAAAGCGTTGAAGCCGTCGACGCGGCAGCGCTTCATTGCCATCGAATTCGGCTTCCTGCCGCCCGAGCGGGAGATCGCCGTCGTGTCCGCCGAAAGCGGACTGTCGCCGGAGCGCGTGCGGCCGCTTGTCGGGCTGGCTGGTCGGCTGCGCGCGCTTAGGGGCCACGACCTGGAGGAGGGCGTCTCGACCCGGCTCGTCGTCTACTGCGCGACGCTGATTGCCTCGGGCACGCCGACTGCCGATGCGGTGCTCGCCGGCATGATCGAGCCGCTCACCGACGATGCCGACGTCAAGGCGGCGCTGCTCGACGTCGCGCGCGCCGTGATCGGGTGAGGCCACTGCCATGCTCGACTTCCTCGAACTGGAGGAGACGGTCGGCCGCGCCTGGCACAGAATGGTCGGTGGCACCGCGAGCTATCCGGTTCACGAGGATCAGGCTGTCACGCTGACGGAGATGAAAGGCCGGCTCGCGGTGATGTTCCGCGCGCTCGGCGGCGAGACCGGGGTGCAGATCGCGAGCGCAGGGGCCCGAAAGTCCGCCCACCGGCTCGGTTGGCGGCAGCGCATCGGCCTCGGCGACGAGCGCCTCGAGCAGCCGGGCCGCGACGCTGCGACCATCTTCCTTCCCGACCGCATCGCGATCTTTTCTGACCGTGCGCTGAATGCATCGTTCTATCGCTGGCTTGCGGCATGGTTCGCGGCTGCGCCGGTCGAAGCGATCGCGGAGACGGATCCGCTCAGGCGCGATCTCCTGGTGCTGCGTCGCGCCAGCGAGACGGCGGTCTGGGTGCTCACGCAATTCCCGGGGCTTGCCGCCGATTATGCGCAGCTCGCTGTGGCCACCGCCGAGGCCCGGCCTCAGCGCCCTCTGCCGCGCGTCGAGCGGGAGGTGGAACAGATCGTCCTGGCCTTGCTTGGAACCGGAAAGGCGCCCGCAGGCCAGCTGTGGCCAGCGATGATGGGGACGGGCCCGCTCCCGGACAAGGCGCCGCCAGGCTATCGTTCGATCCTGCCGTGCCCACTCTGGGGCGATTGCTGGACCCGCGAGCTCTCGCCCGCGCATGCCGGCGAGGACGAGTGCGCGCCGGGCGCGGCACCTGCGCCGTCGGACGATCGCAGACGGTTTGCTGTGCGCGAGCGCGAGGACAATGCCGATCGTCGCGATCCCTTCGTGCTCAACCGCTTCGAGAAGATCCTCGCCATGGCCGAGATGGTCAATGTCGATCGTCCCGCCGATGACAGCGAGGACGAGGATGCGCAGAAGGCGGCCGACGATCTCGAGGAGATCACGCTCAGCCGCCGCAGCGGCAAGCCCGCGAGCCGGCTCAAATTCGATCTCGACCTGCCGCCGGGAGCCCTCGATACGTCGAGCCTGAACGCGGACCTGAGCTATCCCGAATGGGACTATCGCAGCGGCTCCTATCTGCCGGATCATTGCCGCGTACTCGCGGCTGCGGCGTCCGAACAAGGTGAGAGCTGGACGGCGGATGACACCATCCGCCGCCACATCCGCCAGGTGCGTCGCCGCTTCGAAGTCTTGCGTCCGCGTCACGAATTGATGCGCGCCCAGGCCGACGGCCACGACCTCGATCTCGACGCGCTCGTGCGCGCGCGCTGCGACCTTCGCGCCGGCAGCAGCAGTGGTCTCGATCGCATCCACGTCGCAATGCGCTCGCAGGGGCACGATCTCGCTGTCACGCTGCTGGTCGACGTCTCGCTCTCCACCGACGCCTGGGTCGACGGTTATCGCGTGCTCGATGTCGAAAAGGAGGCGCTGCTTGTGCTCGCGCACGGGCTATCGGCTTGCGGCGACCACCACAGCATCCTGACCTTCACCTCGCGCCGGCGCTCATGGGTGCGGCTGGAGACGGTCAAGGCCTTCGGCGAGCCGATGAGCGCGGCGGTGGAGCGCCGCATCGGCGCGCTCAAGCCCGGCTATTACACGCGGATCGGCGCCGCGGTGCGCCACGCCGCGGCCGAACTCGCGCGCCAGCCGCAGCGCAAGAAGCTGCTGCTCGTCCTTACCGACGGCAAGCCGAACGACGTCGATCACTACGAAGGCCGGTTCGCGGTCGAGGACACCCGGAAATCCGTGCAGGAGGCGCGCCGGCTCGGCATCGCCGCATTCGGCGTGACCGTGGACGCGACCGCGCAATCCTATTTCCCGGCCCTGTTCGGCCGCGGCGGCTACGCCATCGTCGGCAACATCAAGCGTTTGCCGGCGGCGCTGCCGGCGATCTACCGGCAGGTGGCGCATTGAGGCACAGGAAGTGCCACCGAGGCTTGCCCCGGCTGAGCTATTGCTCATACGATGGGTATATGATCGAATGGCCGTATGAACCAGGACCGGCCGAAACCCGATCTGATCATCTTCGACTGCGACGGCGTGCTCGTCGACAGCGAGCTGTTGAGCTGCCGCTGCCTGTCCGAAGTGCTGGCCGAATTCGGCTTCGCGCTCAGTGAGGGGCAGGCGCTCGAGCTCTTTCTCGGGCGCAGCACCAACGCGATCGAGCAGCATTATCGCGATCTCGGGCAAATCGTGCCGGACGGCTTCCTGCCGCGCTTGAAGTCGCGCGTGCTCGAGACATTTGCCGCCTCGCTCGAACCGATCCCCGGGGTGGGGGCGGTGGTGTCGGACTTGACGGTGCCGTTCTGCGTGGCCTCGTCGAGCGATATCGACCGCGTATCGCTCTCGCTCGAGGTCACCGGCCTCAGGCCGCTGTTCGACAACCGCATCTACACGGCGCAGATGGTCAGGCACGGCAAGCCGGCGCCCGACCTTTTCCTCCATGCGGCCGAGAAGATGCGCATACCGCCCACGCGCACATTGGTGATCGAGGACAGCGTCAGCGGCGTGCAGGCGGGCAAGGCGGCCGGCATGACCGTCTGGGGATTTGTCGGTGGAGGCCATTACAGCAGCCGGGACGGGCACGCTATATTGTCGGACGCCGGGGCCGATCGGGTCTTCGGGCGCATGAGCGATTTCTGGAAGGGGGCGTAAGGCCCGCATGGCCGCCGAGAACGAGAAATCAAGGCTCGACGACGCCGCGCGCGCGGGCTGGCTCTATTTCATTGCCGGTCATACCCAGGACGAGATCGCAAAGATGCTCCAGGTCTCGCGCGCGTCGGCGCAGCGGCTGGTCTCGCTGTGCCTCGCCGAGCGGCTGATCACCTTCCGGCTCGAGCATCCCATCGCCGCCTGCATGGAGCTGGCGGCGCGGCTGAAGCAGCGCTTCGATCTCGTTCATTGCGAGGTGGTGCCGGCCGACCCTGCCGCACCGCAGGCCACCGCAGGCATCGCCGAACGTTGCGCCAACCTGCTCGATTCCACGCTGCGCTCGGAGACGCCGGTCATCGTCGCGCTCGGTACGGGCCGCGCGGTACGCGCCGCGGTCGAGCGCGTCACGCCGATCGATCGGCCCAACCACCAGATCGTCTCGCTGGTCGGCAACATCTCCGCCGACGGCTCGGCGAGCTTCTACGACACCGTCGGCCGGCTCGCCGACCGCACCGGCGCGCGGCACTATCCGATGCCCTTGCCGTTCCTGATGTCGTCGGAGGACGAGCGCAACAAGATGGTCCGCATCGAGCCGATCGCCAAGGTGAAGGCGGTCGCGGCCAAGGCGGACCTTCGCCTCGTCGGCATCGGCCAGATGGACCAGAAGGCACAGGTGCATGTCGATGGCTTCGTCACGCGCGACGAACTGTTCGAGATGATGCGGTTAGGTGCCATCGGCGAGATCACCGGCTGGGCCTATGATTCCAAGGGCCGCCTGCTCAAATCCGGCACCAACAAGCGCCTCACCAGCATCCCGCCGGAAGTCCCGGCCAACACCACGACGATCGGCGCCGCAGTCGGCGCCGCCAAGGTGCCGGCGATCGCGGCGGCACTGAACGGGCGGTTGATCAATGGCCTGATCACGGACGAGGCGACGGCAAGGGCGATCTTGGAGCGGTAGGGCGCGGTCGCGCGGCAGCGCGAGTCGACTCCCTCTCCCGCTTGCGGGAGAGGGCTGGGGAGAGGGTCTCTCGACTGGCAAGACTCCCCAAGAGGAGAAAACCCTCACCCGCATCGCATCTTTCGATGCGATGCGACCTCTCCCGCAAGCGGGAGAGGTGGAGAACGCCGCCACCCCTGTGCGCGACATTACAAAGCCTCCCGCACCGCAGCACTCATAAGTTGCCTGAATGCTCGCGCGCCTGCTTGACAACCGTCGTCCTTGAGCTGAACATACGCCCAACGCGTGGGCATATGCTCAAAAGCGCGATTCTAGGGAGGTCACCGTGAAACACGTCCTGGGCGCCGTCTGCGGCGCGTCTTGCCTGCTGTTGGCCATCCCCGCGATGGCCGAAACGACCCTGACCATCGCCACCGTCAACAATGGCGACATGATCCGCATGCAGGGGCTGACGGGTGAGTTCACCAAGAAGAACCCCGATATCACCGTGAAATGGGTGACGCTGGAGGAGAACGTGCTGCGCCAGCGCGTCACCACCGACATCGCCACCAAGGGCGGCCAATTCGACGTGCTGACCATTGGCACCTATGAGGTGCCGATCTGGGCCAAGAAGGGCTGGCTGGTGCCGCTTGCCAATCTCGGCGCCGATTACGACGTCGCCGACCTCTTGCCGAAGATCAAGGATGCGGTCTCCGTCGACGGCAAGCTCTACGCCGCGCCGTTCTATGGCGAGAGCTCGATGGTGATGTACCGCACCGATTTGTTCGAGAAGGCCGGCCTGAAGATGCCGGAGAAACCGACCTGGGATTTCGTCATCGACGCCGCCAAGAAGCTCACCGACAAGAGCGCCGGCGTCTACGGCATTTGCCTGCGCGGCAAGGCCGGCTGGGGCGAGAACATGGCGTTCCTCTCGGCCATGGCCAATTCCTACGGCGCGCGCTGGTTCGACGAGAAGTGGGAGCCGCAGTTCAATACGCCGGAATGGAAGGCGACGCTGACCACCTACGTCAATCTCATGAAGGAAGCCGGTCCTCCCGGCGCGAGCTCCAACGGCTTCAACGAGAATCTGGCGCTGTTCAACGCCGGCAAGTGCGCGATGTGGATCGACGCTACGGTCGCGGCGTCCTTCGTCACCAACCCGAAGGATTCCAAGGTCGCCGACAAGGTCGGCTTCGCGCTCGCACCCAACACCGGGCTCGGCAAGAACGCCAATTGGCTGTGGGCCTGGAATCTCGCGATCCCCGCCGGCTCCAAGAAGACGGAAGCGGCCGAGAAGTTCATCGCCTGGGCCACGAGCAAGGACTACACCAAGCTCGTGGCGTCGAAGGAGGGCTGGGCCAATGTGCCGCCGGGTACGCGGACCTCGCTCTACCAGAACCAGGACTATCTGAAGGTCGCTCCCTTCGCCAAGCTGACGCTGGCCTCGATCGATGCCGCCGATCCGAACAAGCCGACGGTGAAGCCGGTGCCTTACGTCGGCGTACAATACGCCGCGATCCCCGAATTCCAGGGCATCGGCACGCAGGTGGGCCAGCAGTTCTCGGCTGCCCTTGCGGGATCGATGACGGTCGATGCCGCGCTGACCGCCGCGCAATCCTCAACCGAGCGCGAGATGAAGCGCGCCGGCTACATCAAGTGAACCCGAGCTCTCCCTCCTGAGCTCAAACTGGCGGCCGTCCACCCATCCCCGGATGGATGGCCGCCTTCTTCCCGAAAGGAGAAGCCAGGGATGGCAACCCGGCAGACGCAGTTCCTTGCGCGTTCGCTCCTGACGCCGGCCGTCGGGCTGCTGTTCATCTGGATGATCGTCCCGCTCGCGCTGACGATCTATTTCGCGACGCTGCATTACAGCCTGCTCGATCCCGGCTCGGAATCGTTCGTAGGTCTGGAAAACTTCCGCTACTTCCTCACCGATCCGGCCTTCCTTGCCTCGCTCCAGAACACCCTGGTGCTGGTCGGCTCCGTGCTGGCGCTGACCATCCTGCTCGGCATTCCCTTGGCGCTGCTGATGGACCAGCCCGTGATCGGACGCAATTTCGTCCGGCTGATGGTGATCGCGCCGTTCTTCGTGATGCCGACGGTGAGCGCGCTGGTCTGGAAGAACCTGTTGATGCACCCGGTGTCGGGATTGTTCGCCTGGCTCGCTTCGCTCTTCGGCCTGACACCGATCGACTGGTTCAACGATATGCCGCTGTTTGCGGTGATCCTGATCGTGACGTGGCAATGGCTGCCGTTCGCGACGCTGATCCTGCTCACCGCGCTCCAATCGCTCGACGAGGAGCAGAAGGAAGCCGCCGAGATGGATGGCGCCAGCGCCGTCTCGACCTTCATCTACATCACCCTGCCGCACCTCGCGCGCCCCATCACGGTGGTGATCCTGATCGAGACCATCTTCCTGCTCACCGTGTTTGCCGAGATCTTTGTCACCACCGGCGGCGGGCCGGGCTTGCAGACCACCAACATCGCCTTCCTGATTTATTCGCAGGCGCTGATCCAGTTCGACGTTGGCAGCGCCTCTGCGGGCGGCCTCGTTGCGGTGGTGATCGCCAATATCGTCGCCTTCTTCCTGGTCCGCATCGTCGGCCGCAATTTGGAGGCCTGACATGGCACGGATGGCGACGACGCGGCGGGTGGCGATATCGACGGCAGCGGCCTGGCTGTTCGGATTTCTGATCTTCTTCCCGATCCTGTGGATGGTGCTGGCGAGCTTCAAGACCGAGCTCGAGGCCTTCGCCGTGCCGCCATCCTTCCTGTTCTTCCATTGGACCACGGAAAACTACGCGACGGTGCAGGAGCGCAGCGACTATTTCCACCACGCGATGAACTCGATCATCATCGCCGGCGGCTCGACGCTGATTGCGCTCCTGATCGCCATTCCCGCGGCCTGGTCGATGGCGTTCTCGCCGACCAAGCGCACCAAGGACATCCTGCTCTGGATGCTCTCGACCAAGATGATGCCGCCGGTCGGTGTGTTGGTGCCGATCTACCTGATCTACAAGTTCTTCGGCCTGCTCGATTCCCGCATCGGCCTCGTCTTCATCCTGTGCCTCGGCAATTTGCCGATCGTGATCTGGATGCTGTTCACCTATTTCAAGGAGATCCCGCGCGATATCCTGGAGGCCGCACGCATGGACGGCGCCACAATAGGCCACGAGCTCGTCTACGTGCTGACGCCGATGGCGATCCCGGGGCTCGCCTCGACCTTGCTGCTCAACCTGATCCTGGCCTGGAACGAGGCGTTCTGGACGCTCAACCTGTCGACCTCGAACGCCGCGCCACTCACCACGTTCATCGCTTCCTATTCGAGCCCGGAAGGGTTGTTCTGGGCAAAGCTGTCGGCGGCCTCGACGCTGGCGATCGCGCCCATTCTCGTCCTCGGTTGGTTCAGCCAGAAGCAGCTCGTGCGCGGGCTCACTTTCGGCGCGGTGAAGTAGAGGGGCTGCCGGATCATGGGTCAGATCACACTTCAGGACGTGCAGAAATCCTTCGGTCCCGTGCACATCATCAAGGGCGCCGATTTGGACATCGCCGACGGCTCCTTCGTCGTATTCGTCGGTCCCTCCGGCTGCGGCAAGACCACGCTGCTGCGGCTGATCGCCGGGCTCGAGGACGTCTCCGGCGGCAAGATCCTGATCGACGGCAAGAACGTGGTCGACACGCCGCCGGCCAAGCGCGGGCTTTCGATGGTGTTCCAGTCCTACGCGCTCTATCCGCATATGAGCGTGCGCGGCAATATCGGCTTCGGCTTGAAGATGGCGGGCCTTGCCAAGGACGAGATCAACCGCAAGGTCGAGGCGGCGGCCGCGACGCTCAACCTCACGCCCTATCTCGACCGCAAGCCGCGCGAGCTCTCCGGCGGCCAGCGCCAGCGCGTCGCGATCGGGCGGGCCATCGTGCGCGAGCCCAAGGCGTTCCTGTTCGACGAGCCCTTGTCCAATCTCGACGCGGCGCTGCGCGTGCAGATGCGCATCGAGGTGACGCGGCTGCAGAAGCAGCTCGGCACCACTGCGATCTACGTCACCCACGACCAGGTCGAGGCGATGACCATGGCCGACAAGATCGTCGTGCTCAACGGCGGCAAGATCGAGCAATATGGCTCGCCACTGGATCTCTACGAGCGGCCGGCCAATCTCTTCGTCGCCGGCTTCATCGGCTCGCCCAAGATGAATTTCGTCACCGGCGAGCCGGCCTTGCAGAAGGGGGCCGTGACGATCGGTGTGCGGCCGGAGCACCTCAAGATCGAGCGCGACGGTGCCGGTGGCTGGCAGGGCACGATCGCGGTGGCCGAGCATCTCGGTAGCGACACCTTTCTTTATGTCGATGCCGGCCCGCTCGGCATGCTGACGGCGCGCTACATCGGCGAATTGAGCCTGCACGCCGGCGATCGCGTGTCGCTGGTGCCGGACCCTGCGCGCATCCATCGCTTCGACCAGGGCGGCAACGCGCTTCGAGGCTGACAAGAAACGGCAAGAAAACGGAAAGACCACCATGTACCTGGAAAAATTCAAGCTGAACGGCAAGACCGCGTTCATCACCGGCGGCGGGCAGGGCATTGGGCTCGCCTGCGCCGAGGCGCTGGCTGAGGCCGGCGCCAAGGTCGTCATCGGTGATCGCGACAGCAAGGTCGCCGACAGCGCAAAGGCCAGCCTGAAGGCCAAGGGCTACGACATCGAGACCGCGATCATGGACGTCACCGATACCAAGCGTGTGGCGGACGTCGCGAACGACCTCGTCGCCCGCCACGGCCGTGTCGATATCCTCGTCAACAATGCCGGTATCGCGCGCAGCGAGACGCCGGCGGAGACCGTGACCGACGAGCACTGGCTCAACGTCATCGACGTCAATCTCAACGGCACCTTCTGGTGCTGCCGCGAGTTCGGCAAGCATATGCTGAAGGCCAAGAGCGGTGCCATCGTCAATGTCGGCTCGATGTCCGGCTTCATCGTCAACAAGCCGCAGGAGCAGTGCTTCTACAACGCCTCCAAGGCCGGCGTGCACCACCTCACCAAGTCGCTCGCCGCCGAATGGGGCGCGCGCGGCATCCGCGTCAACGCGGTGGCGCCGACCTATATCGAGACGCCGCTGAACGCCTTCGTGAAGAGCAACCCGAAAATGTACGACGCCTGGATCGGTGGAACCCCGATGGCCCGGATGGGGCAGGTCGAAGAGATCGCCTCCGTCGTGCTGTTCCTCTCGTCCGAGGCCGCAAGCCTGATGACCGGCAGCATCGTGCTGGTAGATGGCGGCTACACTTGCTGGTAGGCTTGCGTCAAGACTGACGAAGCGACCGGGAGCGACAATGCCGCGAGCGTATATCGGCGTCGATGTAGGGACCACGAGCACGCGGGCAGGGGTATTTGATGAGGCGGGCACGCTGCTCGCGATGGCGCGGCACCCGATCCGGATCTGGCACGAGGCCGGCGATATCGTCGAGCAGTCGTCCCAGGACATCTGGGACGCCTGCGCGACATCGATACGCGCGGCGATGACGGAAGCTGGCATCACGCCCGACAGCGTCGGCGGTATCGGCTTCGACGCCACCTGTTCGCTGGTCGTCCTCGATAGGCAAGGCGAGCCACTCACGGTCAGCGGCTCCGGCGACAAGCAGCGCAACGTCATCGTCTGGATGGACCATCGCGCCACTGCCGAGGCGCGGCTGATCAACGAGACCGAGGATGCCGTGCTGCGTTATGTCGGCGGTTCGATCTCGCCCGAGATGGAGATGCCTAAGCTGCTGTGGCTGAAGCGGCATCTTCGCGCGAGTTTCGACGCCGCTGGTCACTTCTTCGATCTGGCCGATTACCTGACCTGGCGCGCGACCGGCTCGCTCCAGCGCTCGACTTGCACGGTCACCTGCAAGTGGAACTACCTCGCGCATGACGGCGGCTGGAGCGCGCCGTTCTTCAAGCGCATTGGCCTGTCAGATTTCGTGGCCGAGACATATGCCCGCATCGGCACCGAGATCGTCGCCCCCGGCACGCGGCTCGGTGCAGGTCTTGCCCCGACTGCTGCGGCTGATCTCGGTCTGCCGCCGGGCATACCGGTCGGCGCGTCGCTGATCGATGCCCACGCCGGTGGCATCGGCGCGATCGGCGGCCGCGACGGCTCGGGCGGGGCGACCGACGCGTGCGATCGTCTCGCCTATATCATGGGGACTTCGGCCTGCATCATGGCGACCACGAAGGAACCTTGCTTCGTGCCCGGCGTGTGGGGGCCTTATTACTCCGGCATGGTGCCGGACTTCTGGCTCAACGAGGGCGGCCAGTCGGCCGCAGGCGCGGCGATCGATCACCTCCTCAAATCGTATCCGGGGTTCGGCGAGGCCAGCGCGGCGGCGCGCAGCGACGGCCTCGACCTCATCGACTTCCTCGAGCGCCGCATCATCGCGCGCGCAGGCGATGCCAGCCGCGCCGCGCTGCTCGCCCGTGACGTGCATGTGCTGCCTGAATTCATCGGCAACCGCTCGCCTCACGCCGATCCTGACACGCGCGCGGTGATCGCGGGCCTCGATCTCGACACCGACCTCGGTTCGATGGAGCGGCTGTTCGTCGCCGGCTTGTGCGGTCTCGCCTATGGCCTTGCCGAGGTGATCGAGGCCTTTGCCGCGCACGGCGTGCGCTCCAGCATCATGATCATGGGCGGCGGCGCCAGCCGCAGCCCGCTGGTGCGGCAGATCATGGCCGACACCACCGGTCTCACGGTCGCGCTGCCGCAGACGAAGGAGCCGGTGCTGCTGGGCGCCGCGATGCTCGGCGCGGTGGCCGGCGGCGCCTATGCCTCGATCAGCGAGACCATGGCAAAGATGTCGGCGCTGGGACGCAAGAGCGAGCCGACCGCGCCCGACATGGCGGCGTTTCATGCCCGCAAGCGCGAGGTCTACAAGCTGCTGCGCGAGGTCGATCGCGCCAGCCGCGCGGCGATGCGCGACATCGCGAGAGGCTGAAAGACATGCTGATTGCCTGCGGCGATGCGCTGATCGATTTCGTGCCGACGCGGAACGCGGACGGGCGCGAGGCGGTGATGCCGGCGGTTGGCGGCTCCTGCCTCAACGTCGCGATCGGCATGGCCCGGCTGGGCGCACCCACCGGCTTCGTCGGCGGCATCTCGACCGACCTGTTCGGACGGATGATTGCCGATCACGCCGCGGCCTCGCATGTGGAGCTCAGTTTCGCCACCCGCAGCGATCACCAGACCACGCTCGCCTTTGTCCGCATCGTCGCGGGCGAGTCGCATTATGCGTTCTATGATGCCGGGACTGCGACGCGGAATTGGAGCTATCGGCGCGGATCGATTCCGTTCGATAAGGTCGAAGCCCTTCATGTCGGTTCGACCACGCTGGTCAACGACCAGGGCGCGGCCGAGACGAAGGCCCTGATCGCGGACGCGCGGGCGTCATCGACCATCTCCTTCGATCCGAACTGCCGCCCCAATCTGGTCAAGGACAAGCCGGCCTATCTCGCGCGCATGGCTGGCTTCGCTGCCAGCGCCGATCTCATCAAGATGTCCGACGTCGACTTCGCCTATCTTTTCGGGGACGAGCCATATCAACAACGCGCGAGCGCGCTGCTGGGGCAGGGTACGAGCCTCGTCGTCATCACCCGCGGCAACGACGGCGCGGTCGCCTGGCACGCGGGCGCAGGACAGATCGAGGTCGCCGCGCCCAAGGTCGAGGTGGCCGACACGATCGGGGCCGGCGACAGCTTTCAGGCTGCGCTGCTGTTCGCCTTGCACAAGCAGGGTCGCATTGCCCGGCAAACCCTAAAGGACATCAGGGCCGACGAGCTCCGCCGCGCGCTGTCCTTCGCCGCCAATTGCGCCGGCCTCACTTGCACCCGTCCGGGCGCCGATCCGCCCTGGAGCTTTGAGGTGAGTTGGAGCTTGTAGCGCGGCCTCACATCCGCGCGACAGCCTTCTCGGCGCATTTGAGGAAGGTTCCGATCAGCGGACTCTGGGAATCCCGCCGCCAACAGACTGCGATGTCGAGGGAGTCGGTGACGTCACGCAGTGGTCTGAACACGATGCCACGTGGCGCGCCGAGCTGCGCGCAGGCCGGCAGGATGGCGAGACCTTCGCCGGCCAGAACCAGGCTCATCGCCGAATGCACCGTCTCCACCCGGCTGGTGATCGGCATCACGACTTGGTGCCGACGCAACAAGGGGACAACGGCAGAGGAGGCGGGCCCATGGTCCGGATGCGGGAGCGCGATCAGCGGACGGCCCTGCAGACGGGCCATTGGCACGGAGCTCAGACGGGCGAGTGGCGAGCGGATCGGCATGGCCAGCATGAAGGGCTGCGCACCGATCCGTGCGACCTGGATCTCAGGATGATTGATTGCCGGCATGCATAGCGCGACCGTGACGCTGCGGTCGAGCACGCGGGCCTCCCGCGTCGAGGCGCTGAGCTCGGCGAAGCCGAGGTCGACGCCGGGAACTGCGCGGCGCAGCTCGGGGATGAGCCGCGGCAGCATCGCATTCGCCAACACGAACATGTAGCCCACCGACAGCCGCCCGCGCCGTCCCGAAGCAACCGCGCGCGCGGCTTCGGCCCCGTCGGCCGCAAGGGCGAGCGCTTCGCTGGCGCGCGCCAGCAGCGCCTGACCCGCCTCGGTCAGGTCCATGCCGCGGGTGCCGCGGCGGAACAGCGGTGCGCCAATCTCGGCCTCGAGCTTGCGGATCTGGACCGAGAGCGGCGGCTGCGCCATCCGGAGCCGCTCAGCCGCCTTGCCGATGCTGCGTGCCTCGGCGACGGCGACGAAATAGCGGAGCCGGCGAAGATCCATTGGCATACCGAAAGCGTATGGGTTGGCGACAAAAATCGTATTGGACGGCGAGTTAACAAAACTGTCATTCTCGCTGTCAATGTCTTTGGGCCAACGGCGGCCCCCGCTTCGGAGCGCAACGTGACGATGAACGGCGATCCTTGTCTCTTGTCCGCAACCGAGCTGCGCGGCCTCGTCGCCGAAAAGCGGATTTCGCCGGTCGAGATCGTCCGCGCGGTTCTTGCGCGCGCCGAGGCGCTTCAGCCCGCATTGAACTGCTTCATCACGCTGTGCGGTGATGAGGCGATCGCAGCTGCGCGCGAAGCCGAGCGCAAGGTGATGGCCGGCGAGCCCCTCGGCCTGCTGCACGGCATCCCCGTCAGCGTCAAGGACATCGTCAATACCAAGGGTGTGAAGACCACCTTCGGCGCCGTTCCCTACAAGGACAATGTGCCGAACGAGGATGCCGTCGCCGTTGCGCGGCTGCGCAGCGAGGGCGCGATCCTGATCGGCAAGACCACGACGCCGGAATTCGGCAGCAAGTGCCTGACGGACTCGCCCTTGTTCGGCCGCACCCGCAATGCGTGGGACGCGCGCCGTTCCTCCGGCGGCTCCAGCGGCGGCGCGGCGGTGGCGGTGGCGAGCGGTATTGCGCCGCTCGCGATCGCGACCGACGGCGGCGGCTCGACGCGGATTCCGGCCGCCTGCAATGGCGTGGTCGGGCTGAAGCAGAGCAACGGCGTCGTCCCGCACAGCCAGGCGCTGGACGTGTTCGGCAACCAAACCTATGTCACGCCCACCACCCGTACCGTCGCCGACACCGCGTTGATGATGCAGGCGATGGCCGGTGAGGATGCTTGCGATCCCTGGTCGATCGGCGTCCCGGTGCCTGATTTCATCGGCACCGCCGCCCCGCGCGGCGATCTGCGCGGGCAGAAGATCCTGTTCTGTGCTTCCCCGCCCGGGCGCCCGGTGTCGTCGGACGTCGCGGCCAGCTTCAAGGCGAGCCTTGATCGGCTGGCGGAGCTCGGTGCCGAGCTCGAAGAGTTCTCCGGCGACGGCTTCGACATCGAGCCGATCTGGCGCGCCATCAACCACACGGTCTGGCGCACGCGCTTTGCAAAGCTCGCGGCCGAGCACAAGGACGAGCTGAGCGAGGCCTTGCTCAAGCAGCTTGCGCTCGCAACCGAGGTCAGCGGCGTCGACTATCAGGAGGCGATGTTCGCGCGCACCGCGCTGTTCCGCCGGGTGCAATCGTTGCTTGCGCGCGGGCACCTGCTGGCGATGCCGACCCTGACGCGCACCGCGCTGCCGATCGACCAGGACCTGTTTGGCACCATCGAGATCGACGGTAAGCGTTTCGACAGCGTCCGGCCGCATTGGTTCCCCTGGACCATGCCGTTCAACATGACCGGGCATCCCGCCGTCAGCCTGCCCTGCGGTTTCGGCCGCGACGGCCTGCCGATCGGGCTTCAGCTCGTCGGCCGCTTCCGCGGCGACGCCGAATTGCTGCGCGTGAGCGCGCTGTTCGAGGCTTCAAGCGACCTTCTGTCCCGCTGGCCGGCCTGAGGAGATGGGCATGCAGCAAAGAGCTTGCCTCCGGCGGCCAGACATGTTGATCGTGCCGCGGGTGAGCCCTGAAGCTGAGCACGCATGAGCGTCTTTGTCCTCCGACGTCTGTTGACCTTGCTGGCGACGCTGGTCGGCGCCTCGCTGATCATCTTCCTGGTGCTCGACGCGCTGCCCGGCAACGCCGCGCAGATGCTGATGGGCGCCGATGCCTCGCCGGACGCCGTCCGCGCGCTCACCGTCAAGCTCGGGCTCGACCAGCCGCTGGCGGTTCGCTATCTGCAATGGATCAAAGGCCTCCTCGTCGGCGATCTCGGCAACTCCTATGTCTACGGCACGCCGGTCGCGAGCCTGATCGCGGAGCGGCTGGTGCTGACCATTCCGCTCGCGATCATGGCCATGACAGTCACGGTGACGCTGGCGCTCTCCGCCGGCATCTACACCGCCGCCAACCACAACAAGCTCGGCGACGTCGGCGTGATGTCGCTGACGCAGGTGGGCATCGCGCTGCCGAACTTCTGGTTCGCAATCCTTCTGGTGCTGTTGTTCTCGGTGCGGCTGCAATGGCTCTCGGCGGGCGGCTTTGCCGGCTGGGACGATGGCGTCTGGCCCGGCATCAAGTCGCTGCTGCTGCCGGCGATCTCGCTTGCGGTGGTACAGGCCGCGATCCTCGCGCGGGTCACCCGCTCGGCCGTGCTCGAGGTGCTGCGTGAGGACTTCGTCCGCACGGCACGTGCGATAGGGCTCGGCAAGCGCGAGGTGCTGTGGCGCCACGTGCTGCGCAACGCCATGATCCCCGTGATGACCGTGATGGGGCTGCAATTCGCCAATCTGCTCGCCGGCACCATCGTGATCGAGAACGTGTTCTACCTGCCGGGCCTCGGCCGCCTGATCTTCCAGTCGATCGCCAACCGCGACCTGATCGTGGTGCGCAACTGCGTGATGCTGCTCGCGGCCATGGTCGTCGTCGTCAATTTCGTGGTCGATGTGCTCTATGCCTTCATCGATCCCCGTATCAAGGTGCACGACCTGTGAGCGCGCCCCTGACCATTGACGCGCCGGTTGCAACGCGGCCGCTGCCGGCCCGGACGTTTTGGCGCCGCGCACTGCGCCATCGCAGCTTCGTGCTCGGCGGTGCACTGAGCCTGCTGGTGCTGGCCTCGGCGCTGCTGTCGCTGGTGTGGACGCCGTGGTCGCCCTATGAGATCGACATCGCTTCGAAACTCCGGCCGCCGTCTTCGGCGCACTGGCTCGGCACCGATTCCTTCGGCCGCGACATCGTCTCGCTGCTGCTCGCCGGCGCGCGTTCGACCATCATGGTCGGCATCATCGCGGTGAGCATCGGTCTCAGTTTCGGCGTCTGCCTCGGCTTGATCGCCTCGGCCAGGCGCGGCTGGACCGAAGAGATCATCATGCGCTTCGCCGATTTCAGCTTCGCCTTTCCGGCCGTGCTCTCTGCGATCATGCTCGCCGCGGTGGTCGGGCCGGGCATGGTGACCTCGATCGTCGCGATCGGGATCTTCCAGATTCCGACACTGACGCGGCTGACCCGCGGTTCGGCCAACGCGATCTGGGCGCGCGAATTCGTGCTGGCCGCGCGCGCCGCGGGCAAGGGGCGCTTCCGCATCACCATCGAGCACGTCCTGCCCAACATCTTGTCGATCCTGATCGTGCAGGTCACCATCCAGTTCGCGCTCGCCATTCTCGCCGAAGCCGCTTTATCCTATCTCGGCCTCGGCACGCAGCCGCCGCAGCCGTCATGGGGCCGCATGCTGAACGATGCGCAGACGCTGCTGTTCCAGTCGCCGATGCTCGCGGTCTATCCGGGCGCTGCGATCGCCATCGCGGTGCTCGGTCTCAACCTGCTTGGCGACGGACTGCGCGACCTGCTCGATCCCAGACTGGCGCGGGAGCGGTGACGATGGCTGATCCCGCAACCATGCCGCTGATCGATGTCGCCAATCTCGGCGTGCGCCTCAACACCAGCCGCGGGCCGGCGCAGGCCGTGCGTGGCGTCAGCTTTGCCCTCAAGCGCGGCGAGACGCTCGGGCTCGTCGGGGAATCCGGCTGCGGCAAGTCGGTCACGGCACTCTCCCTGATGGGGCTGCTGCCTGACAGCGCGGTCGTCAGTGGCAGCATCAAGCTGGATGGCAACGAGCTCGTCGGGCTTTCGGATGCCGATTATTGCCGCCTGCGCGGCAACCGCATCAGCATGATCTTCCAGGAGCCGATGACCGCGCTCAATCCGATGCACACGATCGGCCATCAGGTCGCCGAGCCGCTGCGGCGTCACAAGAGATACTCGGCGTCGCAGGCGCGCCGCGAGACGATCGCCTTGCTCGACCGCGTCGGGCTGCCGGATCCCGCACGGCGCGTTGACGCCTATCCGCACCAGTTCTCCGGCGGCCAGCGCCAGCGCATCACCATCGCCATGGCACTCGCCTGCGAGCCGGACCTGTTGATCGCGGACGAGCCGACCACCGCGCTCGACGTCACCATCCAGGGCCAGATCCTCGACCTCATCGCCGATCTCGTCGAGGAGCGCGGCATGTCGATGATCCTGATCTCGCACGATCTCGGTGTCATCGCCGAGAACGTGCAGCGCATGATGGTGATGTATGGCGGCACCGTCGTCGAGAGCGGGCCGACCGACGAGGTGTTCCGGCGCATGGGGCATCCCTATACGCAGGGCCTGTTCCGCGCCCGGCCGAAGCTCGGTGCGCGCAAGGGGACGCGGCTGAAGACGATCTCGGGCACGGTGCCGGAGCTCGCCGATCTGCCGTCCGGCTGCACCTTCTCCGATCGGTGTCCGCTGGTGATCGATCGGTGTCGCGCCGCGCTGCCGCCGATGGTGGACGTCGGACCCGGCCATTTCGTGCGCTGCATCAGGACGGACGTGTCGATGGCTGAACGCGTCGGAGCGCTGACCGCATGACCACCGCAGCCGAGCCGCTTCTCGACGTGAAGGATCTGGTGCAGCGTTACACGCTGCCGCGTGAAAGCCTGTTCCGGCCGCCGGGGCAGGTGCGCGCGCTCAATGGCGTGAACGTGCGGGTCGCCGCCGGCAAGAGCCTCGGTGTGGTCGGCGAGTCCGGATCGGGCAAGTCGACCTTCGCACGGCTGGTGATGGCATTGGAGCGGCCCACCTCGGGCCAGGTCGCGCTGCTCGGCCGCGATCTCAACCGCATCTCTGCCGACGAACTGCGCCGTGCCAGGCGTGATTTCCAGATGGTGTTCCAGGACCCTTACGGCTCGCTCGATCCGCGCCAGACCATCGCCCGCATCGTCGCCGAGCCGCTCACCGTGCTGGAGGAGGCAGATCGCACCAAATTCCGCGAACGCGTCGCCGCGGTGCTGCGCCAGGTCGGCTTGCGCGATGCGGACATGGAGAAATATCCGCACGAATTCTCCGGCGGCCAGCGCCAGCGCATCGCGATTGCGCGTGCGCTGATCACGCAGCCGAAGCTCATCGTGGCGGACGAGCCGGTCTCCGCGCTCGACGTCTCCGTGCAGGCGCAGGTGCTGAACCTGATGCAGGACCTCCAGGAGCAGTTCGGCCTCAGCTACATCCTGATCAGCCATGACCTCGCCGTCGTCGACTATCTCTGCGACGAGGTCGCGGTGATGTATCTCGGCCGGATCGTCGAGCAGGGGCGGCCGGAGGATCTGTTCGAGCGCTGCGCCCATCCCTACACGCGGGCGCTGCTCGATGCCGTGCCGCGGGCGCGCGCCGGCGGCGGCCGGCGGCGGCGCGGAGCCCAGGCGATCGCCTCGCAAGCGGCGGCCGCGGCCGGATGCCCCTATGTGGCGCGCTGCCCGCTTGCCGACCAGCATTGCCGCGAGGTGGCGCCTGAGCTACGCAAGGTGGGCGAGGGGCACCTTGCCGCCTGCCACAAGGCCGAAGCCGTGATGGCGTTGCCGCGGGCGGCCATGGAAGGTTAGTGTCCGGGGCAGGATTGGCGTAGGCTGGAAACAGAGATGGCCGGGGAGTTACGCATGTTGAGGAAACTATCGATCGTCGCCTTTGCCGCCGCGCTCGTCGCTGCGCCGCTGCCGGTGCTGGCGCAGAGCAAGAAGGACAGCGTCGTCATGGCGATGGCGCTGGAGCCGCCGGGGCTCGATCCCACCAATGCCGCCGCCGCTGCGATCGCCGAGGTCACGCTCTACAACATCTACGAGACCCTGACCAAGATCAACGAGGATGGCACCACCTCGCCCCTGCTGGCCGAGAGCTGGACCGCTTCGCCCGACCTGAAGACCTATACGTTCAAGCTGCGCAAGGGCGTCAAATTCCACAACGGCGAGCCGTTCAATTCGGCCGCGGTGAAGTTCTCGTTCGAGCGCAACGCGGTGCCCACCAGCACCAACAAGGACAAGAGCCTGTATCAGAGCTTCGAATCCGTTGCTGCGCCCGACGCCGAGACGGTCGTCATCACCTTGAAGAATTCGGAGCCGAACCTGCCATTCCTGCTGGGACAGGCGAGCGGCTCGATCGTCGAGCCGAAGAGTGCGGCCACCAATGTCACGCAGCCGGTCGGCACCGGGCCCTATCAGTTAGGGGGCTGGGCCAAAGGCTCCTCGATCACCCTGACCAAATGGGTCGACTACCGCAACGCCGCTGCGGTCAAGCTGTCGAAGGTGACGATCCGCTTCATCTCCGATCCGGCGGCGCAGACCGCCGCGCTGCTCTCGGGCGACGTCGATGCGTTCCCACGCGTCTCGGCCCAGCGCACCATCGCCCAGTTCAAGGCCGACCCGCGTTTCACGGTGCTGGTCGGCGGCTCCAGGGCCAAGACCATCGTCGCGATCAACCACCGCAAGAAGCCGCTCGATGACGTCCGCGTTCGCCGCGCCATCCTCGCTGCGATCGACCGCAAGGCGATGATCGACGGTGCCGTCGATGGCTTCGGTACGCCGATCGGCAGCTTCTACGTGCCGGGCGCGCTCGGCTATGTCGACACCACCGGTATCAACCCCTACGATCCCGAGAAGGCCAAGAAGCTGCTCAGCGAGGCCGGCGTCACCACGCCGCTCGAATTGTCGCTCAAGCTGCCGCCGCCATCCTATGCGCGGCAGGGCGGCGAGATCGTCGCAGCCCAGCTCGCCAAGGTCGGCATCGTCGCCAAGATCGAGAACGTCGAATGGGCGCAGTGGCTGTCGCAGGTGTTCGCCGGCAACGGTCCGCATAATTTCGACCTCACCATCGTCAGCCATGTCGAGCCGTTCGATCTCGTCAAGATCACCGAGCCGGACTACTACCTCGGCTACAACAACGAGAAGTTCAACGCGCTCTACAAGCAGATCGTCGCGACACCCGACGAGGCTGGTCGCGCAAAACTGCTCGGCGACGCCCAGCGCATGCTGGCCACCGACGCCGTCTCCGCCTACCTCTACCAGCCCCAGCTGATCACCATCACCAACAAGAAGCTGAAGGGTGTCTGGAAGGACGTGCCGCAATACGAGAACGATTTCTCGACCTGGGCCTGGGAGTAGGATCGCTCGATCAAGTCGAGCCTGTCGCTTCAATTTTTGGCCTCTCCCCATCGGGGAGAGGCCAATCGTTTGGCAGGTCCAAAACAAAAACCTGAAAAACAACCCCATGCACAGTAGCCAGGGGTAGTCATTTCAATGGTTTACGCCTTGCGCGGCTCAAAGGTCGACGCGATGCGCTGAGACATTGACCCGTCGGGCAAAACACCGGCATTATGCCATCATCGCGGCCTCATGGTTCGGGACGCGCCGTCAGGCGAGGCACGCCATGAACAAGCCATCCTGCCGCGATGCTGGCATCGCCGCGGCTGCCTCTGGCGCCGAGGCGCCGATCCCTCTGAAGCTCGACAATGCACCGCTGAGCGATATCGCTCAGGCCTTGGCCAGTGAGCAGGTCACTGCGACGGCGCTGACCAAGGTTTACCTCGCGCGCATCGAGGCCTACGACCGCAACGGGCCCGCGCTCAACGCCGTGCGCGCGCTCAATCCCGATGCGCTCGCGATCGCGGGCAAGCTCGACGGCACCAAGCCATCGGCCAAGCGGCCGCTGGCTGGCATCCCGATCCTGGTGAAGGACAACATTGCGACCGGCGACGAACAGCCGACGACGGCGGGCTCGCTGGCGCTGGAAGGCGCGCGTGCCCGGGACGATGCCACAATCGTCAAGCTGCTGCGGGACGCGGGCGCGGTGATCCTGGGCAAGGCGAACCTGACCGAGTTTTCCAACATGCTCGCGATCGACATGCCCGCGGGCTATTCATCGCTGGGCGGGCAGGTGAAGAATCCTTACGCGCCCGCGCTGGTGGACGATCGCGGCATCCCGGTCGTGTCCCCGGGGGGATCGAGCTCGGGTTCGGCAGTCGCCGTGGCGGCCGGGCTGTGTGCGGCTTCGATCGGCACCGAGACCTCGGGCTCGCTGCTGTTTCCCGCCAGCCAGAATGGCCTCGTCACCGTGAAGCCGACGGTCGGGCTGATCAGCCGTGCCGGCATCGTGCCGATCGCGCATAGCCTGGACACCGCAGGGCCGATGACGCGCACGATACGCGATGCGGCGCTGCTCCTTAACGTGCTGGCGGCGAACGACCCGCGCGATGCGGCGACAGAGCTGCAACGGCGGCCAGCCGATTACACCGCCGACCTCACGCAGGATGCGATGAAGGGCGCGCGTATCGGCGTGCCGAGCGACCCCGCCGACCCGCTGAACGATCCCTTCTACGGCAAGCTGCCACCCAAAGGGGCGAAGGTGATGGCGGAGGCGATCAAGCTGCTGGAGGATCTCGGCGCCGTGATCGTGCGCGCCAGCATGCCGACGGCCGGCTGGATGAGCGGACCAGGTACGATCATGGCCGTGCTCAACCGCAATCCGCTGAGCCCTAACAAGGGCAATCCAGTCACGCAGCGGATCGTCTTCCTCTACGAACTGAAGCGAGATCTCAACCTCTACCTGAGGGATTGGGTGACCAATACCGCCATCAAGACCATCACCGACATCGTGGCCTTTAACGAAGCGAATGCAGGCAAGGCGCTGCGTTTCGGCCAAGACCTGTTCCTCGCCGCCGACCTCACCAGAGGCGACTTACGCGAACGCGAGTACAAGTCGGCACTTGCCATGGACCTGCTCAGCGCCAGGACCCGCGGCATGGATGCCTACATGAACCAGCACAAGCTCGATGCCGTGCTGTTCCCCGGCAGCGGAGGCGCCGCGATCGCCGCTAGGGCAGGCTATCCCAGCGTCATGGTGCCCGGAGGCTTCATCTCGGGGACGACCGACGGCAAGGACACGCCCGACTATCCGCTCGGCGTCACCCTGGCAGGCCGTGCCTGGAGCGAGCACAAGCTGCTGCGTCTGGCCTACGCCTATGAGCAGGCCTCCAACATGCGCAAGCCGCCGCCAGGGTTGAGTGCGCTTTAGACTTCATTCCTTGCGCGCTTGTTAGCGCGCAGGTGCTCCGGACGGCATGCACTGACAAAATCGGATGTCTGCTTTTGCAGACAATGCGGACACGCGGTCCCGCCCGCGGAAGGTCATCTTGTGACCCTGGCTGTGTGAAAAGCCACGAGTCAGCTACGATTCCTCCGTTTCCTGATGGGGGATACGGATGGGACGCTTCGTTGAAGGTGCGGACAGATCCCAGCTGACGCTCTTGCCGGAATGTTTGGAGGATTGGGTAAGCGAAGACAACGCGGTCCATGTGATCGACGTGTTCGTCGAGGCGCTCGATCTGCATGGAATGGGGTTTGAGCGTGTGATCGCCAAGGAGACGGGCCGGCCCTCCTATCATCCGGCAGTCCTTCTGAAGCTTTACATTTACGGTTATCTCAATCGGGTGCAATCCAG
>NZ_FNCU01000052.1:0-60372 GCF_900099855.1 Bradyrhizobium sp. Rc2d
ATGCGGACGCGGCGCGAGACGATCGAGCATCCCTTCGGCACGATCAAGGCCCGTATGGGTGCGACCCACTTCCTGATGAAGCGCCTGCGGAATGTCGCTGCTGAGATGGCGCTGCATGTTCTCGCCTATAACCTCACACGGGTGATGAACATCCTCGGCAAACCAAGCCTGATTGCAGCCATCCGCGCCGCCTGACGGCCGGAAGTGCGTCCAAAACTACAATCCCCCGGTCGCGGTACCTACTTTGGCCGGTCATTGGACGATTCGATACGCAAATACCGGCCGCGCGCAATACTTGGCGACCACGCCGCGTCAGGCCTATGCGTTTGCACACAACCAAGACCCGTAGCGGACTGCCACCCAGTGGTCATGTGACGAGCGAGGACGTTGGGCCTTCGCTTTAACGAAACCGATGTTTTTTGTAGAGTGACACGTCCGCTTACAGGCGATGAGCCGATCTTGGTCAAGCGAGCCGTCTAGGGCAGTTCTTCTCCCTTCTGAGAAGCGAACGACGCGTCCGCTTCGCGACGCTCCTCGCTCTGACAAGCGAGCGAACCCGCCGATCCGTTGCGCTGCTGCGACCTGTATGATCGAAGGACTATCGCATCCGTAGCGAGGGTGCGTTTGAGGCCGTGAACTCCTGTCGCGCAGCGCCCGCTCCAGAAAAGCGACGTGGATCACCCCTGTTCCGAAGGCAGACTAAACTGAAATACGGCCCCCCGTGGTTCATTCGCACCAGTCCAAAGTCGTCCTCCGTGCGCCTCGATGATTGATTGGCAAATCGACAAGCCCATGCCGGTCCCGTCGGGCTTGGTGGTGTAGAAGGGCTCGAACAGGCGGTCAACGATTGCCACGTCAAGTCCGGGTCCGGTATCCCGTACGGCGACAACAACGAGATTTGAGGCATCTGCAGCCGTGCTGATCCGCAGCTCTCGTCGGCCAACGTCGAGGCAGTTCATTGCCTCGATCGCGTTGAGGATCAAATTGAGAACCACCTGTTGCAGCTGAACGCGATAGCCCTTTACGAGCGGCAACCCCGGAGCGAGGTCGGTCTGGATCAAGACATCATGTTTAAGCAGCTCGCTACGGGCTATGGTGATCACGTCTAGGATTGCACCATTGACATCGACGCTCTCCTTCGGCGCCGGAGCTTTCTTGATCAAGGAACGAATCCACCTGATGATCTCGCCGCCTCGCTTGGCTTCTGCGACAATGGATGCGAGCGCCTGCTGTGCCTTTTCGAAATTCGGAGATTGTGTTCCTAGCCAGTTCAGTGCGGCCTCTGCGTTGCAGAGCATCGCGGTGATTGGTTGGCTTAATTCGTGTGTCACCGAAGCCGTGACCTGGCCCATTGCCGCCCCGCGATTGGCGTGTGTTAGTTCAGCCTGCATCTCGCGGAACGTCTCGGCGGTTCGCTTGCGTTCGGTGATGTCGCGGCTCAGACAAATGATTCGTGACTGGCCGCCTTCGCAGAATTCCCGCATACGGACTTCGACGGGAAACACAATGCCGTCCTTTCGGCAATAGCGCCTCTCGAGCGTAGCGATGCCGCCGGCCTTGAGGCGCTCGCGGTTGCTACGCCAAGTCGCTTCATCCATCTCCAGATCGAACAAGACCGCAGTTGCCCCAACCAGTTCGGCCCGGCTGTAGCCGAGACTTTCGCAGGCATTCCGATTCACATCGAGAACGCGACCATCTTCACTGTGGAGCATGAACGTATCGGTCGCGTGGTCCACGAAGGTACGGAAACGGGCCTCGCTCTCGATCAGCGCCTGTTCGGCGCGCTTGCGCTCGGTGATGTGGCGCCCCACACCGCGGTAACCCACGAAGTTCCCGGTCTTGTCAAAGATGGGCAGCCCAGAGACGGAAATATAGCGCTTGCCGCCGTCGGGCGTCGGCCGCGCGAGTTCGAAATCGCGAAACGGGAGGTGAGCGTCGAGTATCTCCCGGTGCTTGCGCCAGCCCTCTGCGTCAGGCTCCAGATAAGGGACCTCCCATCGTGTCCTGCCGATCTCGGAAACCGGCGACTCGGGAAGTGTGTCAGCGAACTCCTGGCGGATGAAGCGATGCTGCGCGTCCGTTTCCCAGTACACATCAAAGGAGAATTGCACCAGCGTGCGAAAGCGCTCCTCGCTCTCGCGCAGTGCCTCCTCGGGGCGCTTGCGCTCATTCGAATCGAGCGCGACCGACGGCGCTTGAATCGGATGTTGCATGATCATCTCTTGCTCACGCGCGATGGATCAATCGATAGATTTCTCGTACCGGATTGCGGGCCCGTGTCTCCCCCGTAGTCGCCCAAGATGGATCAGGAATATGCCTTCTGACGACTATACTCCCGTATACAGGGCGTCTTTACAGCCATATGGCTGTGCTGACCCCGACCCGAAACAACGCGAGTTGGAGCCCCGGTTCCGTCAACGCATGCGTGTGAGACGGACCCTATTTCCTGTGTCGCGGGCATCGACCAATGACCGTCGATAGTGGCCGACCCCCATTTGAAAAGTAACGGTGCGGCCCGTTTCGATCCGCTGATTGTGGTGAAATGGACTAAACTTGCTCACCGCGAGTTCTTCGCTTGTTGACCCAACCCGGACCTCGCCAGGCTATTTTCTTAGTACCCCGCTACCGGACCATGTGGCTCGTAGACAATTCGGCACGCGGTTTTGGAGCCGGACCTTACCAGCGCACCATCGGCGGAAGGCCCGAGCCTCACAGCGACTTTGCCGGCTGATCTGTTCGGCCAATTGCAGGACCACCGGTGTACAGATTGCGCCTAAGTTTCTCTTCTGGAACGAGGAGGTCTCATGCGAACGCTCCTGTGTTTACAGCTTATGATGTTTGCAATGACGAGCACGACCTCGGCGCAAACAGCGACGAGTCCTCAGGCAGATGCACAAGGCCAAGCTGCTGTCATCGCGTCAGATGTTCTGAAGCGATTGGACGCAGCTTGGAACCAAGCCGATGGCGCCAAGTTTGCGGCCGAATTCAGTGAAGATGCGGACGTGATCAACATTTTCGGCACGCATCTCCGAACAAGGGCCGAGATGGCAAAACGGATGCAGAGTATTTTTGACACTATCTTCAAGGGTAGTACTCACCGGGCTCGAAACTTGGAGATCGCGCGATATTTGGCCCCTGATACGATTATCGTCCTCTCGTCTACCAGGGTGGAAGTGCCGACTGGTCCGCTGGCGCCTGAAGAACGCAATCGCCAGACGTTCATTTTGGTCAAAAATGGTGACGCGTGGCAGATCAGGCATTGGCACAACACGTCCATTCGCCAACAACAGTAAGTGCGAGTGACTTTTGCGCTCCCTTAGCTCAACCGGGTAGCGCAGCGATTTCGTAAACCCGCTCAAACCCAGAAGCCATGCGTCAGCGTCGGGAGACGGTCGAGCATCCGTTCGGCACGATGAAGGCCCGCATGGGAGCGACACACTTCCTCACCAAAACGCTCCCAAAAGTAGCGGCCGAGATGGCACTCTCGGTCTTGGCCTATAATCTTACACGGGTCATGAACATCGTCGGGGCCAAGCCACTGATCACTGCGATCGCGGCCTGAGACAGGCGCGGTTCCTAGCTTCCGGACCGATGCCCTTTGAAGCCGTTTTTACACGGCCAAGACCCGTTCCTGACATTTCCAATGGGACAATGGCCCCGTTTTTTTCGTATTCTGGGGCAGTCGGAAGCAGTCTCGTAGGTGAAGCGAGATCACAAACGAGGGAGTGCACCATGAGGTCAAAATCACTTTCACTCGTTGCCTTGGCTGTCGCTTCCGTCGTTGCGGCTGGGCAAGGCCTCGCCCAGCAGCCAATTCGGATCGGCACCTCGATTGCAATCACCGGGAGGGACATGGTGCAGGGCGGCTACGTCCGTGAGGGTTATCTGCTTTGCCAAAAGCATGTAAACGAGAAGGGCGGAGCCCTCGGACGACCGATTGAGTTTCTGATCCGTGATGATGGATCCGATCCGAAGGCGGCCATTGATCTCTATGAGAAGCTGATCACAGAGGACAAGGTGGATGCTGTGATGGGCCCTTACGGCTCCGCAAGCACGGACGCCGTGGCCGACGTCGTGGAAAAGTACCGCAAGCTGATGGTAGCGCCGGCGGCGGGAACGACTTCGATTTGGGAAAAGGGGCGAAAATACCTCATCATGGTGGTTTCGCCACTGGAAGCCGCCACAGCAGGAACGATTGATCTTGCAGCCCGCAACGGGCTCAAGACGATTGCCGTGATCAACGTAGATACTCTCCCGGCGAAGGCCGTGGCCAAAGGTGCGCTTGAATTGGCTAAGAAGGAGGGCCTGGAGTTGGTATTGCACGAGACTTACCCGCCGGGCACCACCGATTTCTCCGACATCCTCAACAAGGTCAACGCGGCCAAGCCCGATCTCCTCGTGGTGAACTATGTTCCGGCCGAGGTCATCGCGATGACCCGCCAAATGAAAGAACTGGACATAAATGTAAAAATGCTCAGCGCGACACCTGGAGCGAGTTTTCTTGACTACCAGAAGGCCCTCGGGAAAACGGCGGAGTTCGTCTATGCCGGCTCGTACTGGAATCCGGACCTTCCTTACCCCGGCAACCGGGAGTTTGTTGCGGCCTATCAGAAAGAATTCAACCACGCTCCGGCCTTTATCGCCGCTTCGTCCTACGCCGGCTGCCAGCTCCTCGTCGACGCCGCGCGTCGGGTAGGCAGCCTGGACTCCGACAAACTCCGGGAGGCATTACTGAAGTTGGAAACTAAGACCGTTTTCGGCGACTTTGCCGTGGACGAGCGCGGCTTCCAGATCGGTCATAAGGCGATCACCATCCAGTGGCAGGACGGCAAGCAGGTGGTGGTGTGGCCCGACGAGGTGGCAGCCGGTAAAGCCAGATTCCCGACCTCGCCTTGGAGCCAACGGTAGGTGTTAGTTGCGTGTGGCACACGAGAATGCCAGCACGTCGCCTATTGGCCCATCGGCGAAACTGCGGATAGCCTAGAGTTCTGCTTCGCAGGGTCTAGCGGCCGCGAATTGCTCTCGTTGAGCTTTTCTCAGTTTGACCCGAAGGCGAAGATCGCGATAGCGCCCGGACGTCAGCAGCTGACGCCAGACCGGACGTGGTGGCGACGCGGCCAAATCGACGCGAATGACCTTCAACGGACGTTTACTTGGGGTCGCTTCCCGCCAATTAGCTTAAGGATATAATCTGGCCAGCCTCCAGTCGGACTGCTGCCAGGTTCAGACCCATGAAGCGGTGGCGCTCAGTCAGCATTATCTGCATGGTTGTCACTGCGGGCCTGCTGGGTGCCGGGGCCCTTGTCGTCGGCCAGTCACGCGTGCCGACAGAAGCCATTGCATCCTCGGTGACACGTACGCCGGAGCTTATGGAACGCGCGTGGCACCTGCCAGTGGCCGCCACATTCCATGGGAACGTGAACTGGCAATCAAATAGCTCTCGTTGCGGACCTGCAGCTGTTGCGAATGCGTATAGGTCGCTCGGCGAGACGGCAAGCACGGAGGGTAAGGTGTTGGCCGGCACCGGGCGGTGCTGGACGGGCTTATGCATCCTGGGTCTCACGCTTGACGAACTGGCCGAGGTGGCGCGGACCAACACGAGCCGCAAAGTCACGGTCTTGCGCAATCTCAGCGAGGGCCAGTTTCTGGAACATTTGCGTCGCTCCAACGATCCAGGCCGACGCTACATCGTGAATTTCAATCGCGCGCAAATTTTTGGTGCTGGTGTTGGACATCATTCGCCCATTGGCGGCTATCTGGAAGCCGAAGATCTAGTTTTCGTGCTCGATGTCAATTCCAATTACCAGCCATGGCTAGTCGAGCGAAAACGGCTGTTCGCAGCTGTGAATACGTACGATGGCGATAAGAAGCGCGGGCTGCTGCTGATCGAGTAATTGCATATCCCTGCGGCCTGTCACGTACAGCCCTGGGAAGGCGAGCGAGGCGGTGGAGGTGACGAGGCGATCGAATAAAACAAGGCTGCGAGCAGCTGCCTTGCGACGGGTCTGCTCGTGGCCCTGAGTCGAACAGCACTGCAGCCGTCACGACGTCGGCTGTCTGATGTGGTCCGGATTCCGATGAAGCATTTTCTGGAAGGACAGTCGGTTTTAGCGCGCCTCCCTGTTTTACTTTTGCTGGGCGGTTGTGCCGGAACGATGCCCGAGTGTAATTCTTTGGATGCGCGTAATACAGTGATTAAGATCGTTTCGGACGACAGCAACAACGCGCTTGTCAACTACGCCGCTATGAATTCGAGCGCGGTTGCGGCGATGATAAGTCATGCGACCACAGAGGCCGAAAAACTAGCGATTTGGGAAAAGGCGAGACAAGGTGCCGCTTATAGGTTGGATGATGCGATAAGCACAAATTCAAGAAGCAAAGCCAAGCGAGCAGTTACCTGTACCGCCTTATTGTCTGCGACCGTTGAGGATGTGACAGCGCAAAAGGAGGTGGACTTCGAGGTGGAACTAACCGCAGACGGCAAGATTTCCGTTTCGGTCAGTCCGTTTCAATTTTGACCGATGCCACGTAGCGGCCTCTTTCATATCAGGCCAAGCAGGGAATGTCGCCTTTGGCCCGTAGCAGACCTTGGCCTATGTTTCGTCGATTTCCGCTTTATAGGTCCCCACCCTAATACGCCTGCTTGGCGTCCGCTTCTTCGCTGGTCTGGATCAGGTCGAGGCTCTGCTCGATCTTGCCGAGCAGGGCCGAGAGCTGCTTGCGCTCTTGCGCAGAGAGGCAGGCGAGGATCTCGTCTTCCCGCCGCAGCAATTGCGGAAACAGCTCCTCATAGAGTGCGCGGCCCTTCTGTGTCAGTTGCAGGCGGAATTCGCGACGGTCGGCTTCGTTCTCGACCCGCTCGATCAATCCCTGTTGCAGCAGCGTCGTCACCGCTCGGCTGATGGTCGATTTGTGCGTGCGGGTGCATTGCGAGATGAATTGCGCGCTGCAGGCATCATTGCGGAAGCCGAGCGTGGCGATCACGCGCCATGCCGGAATGTCGAGGCCATGCCGCTCCTGATATTCCACCGCGAGCGCGGAACTCACCTCCGCCGCCAGCCGGTTGAGGCGGAACGGCACGAACTTGAACAGATCGAGCCGAGGTTTTGGCCGCGGCGAAGCCTCGTCGGCTTGCCGTGTCTTCAGCGCGATGTCGCTGGATGTCCTCGCCAAGGAGAGCACTCCGAATTCCAGTTGACGGCCGGCCGGCTCCGGTCCAAAATAGTTGCACGTGAGACTATCTAGCAGATCAGTCCTCTCCTGACCAGAGCGAAAGGTTAGCGCATGGCGCAGGCCAAATCCCAGTTCGGCTATCGCCGCCACCCCGATCAAGATCGTCCGGGCCAAGACCCGGCCGCGCATCCGGTCGTGGTTGTTGGTGCGGGCCCGGTGGGGTTGTCGCTCGCGATCGATCTCGCCCAGCGTGGCCAGCGCGTCGTGCTTCTGGACGATGCCGACCGTATCGGCGAAGGCTCGCGCGCGATCTGCTTCTCGAAGCGTTCGCTGGAATATTGGGACCGCCTCGGCGTCGGCGACCGCATGGTCGAGAAGGGCGTGGTGTGGAGCGTCGGCCGGATCTTCCACGGCGAGTCGCAGCTCTACCAGTTCAACCTGCTGCCCGAGGACGGCCACAAGCGGCCCGCCTTCATCAACCTCCAGCAATATTACGCCGAAGCCTATCTGGTCGATCGCATCCAGGATCTGCCTGCGATCGACCTGCGCTGGCGCAACAAGGTGACGGCGCTGGAGCAGCGCAATGATTCGGTCGCGCTGACGATCGAAACGCCGGAGGGAGCCTATCGGCTGCACGCGCAATATGTCATCGCCTGCGACGGCGCGCGGTCCTCGCTGCGACAGATGGTCGGCGCCGAGTTCGCGGGACAGGTGTTCGAGGACCAGTTTCTGATCGCCGACGTCAAGATGACCGCGGAATTCCCGACCGAACGCTGGTTCTGGTTCGATCCGCCGTTCCATGCCGGACGTTCGGCGCTGCTGCACCGGCAGCCCGATGACGTCTGGCGCATCGATCTCCAGCTCAATCGCTACGCCGATCCGGTTCTCGAGAAGAAGCCGGAAAACGTGCGGCCGCGGATCGCGCGCATGCTTGGCCATGACAAGTTCGAGTTCGAGTGGATCTCGCTGTACAAATTCCAATGCCGGCGGATGGACCGCTTCATCCATGGCCGCGTGATTTTTGCCGGCGATTCCGCGCACCAGGTCTCGCCCTTCGGCGCACGCGGCGCCAACTCGGGACTCGAGGACGCCGAAAACCTCTCCTGGAAGCTCGTTCGCGTGCTGCGCGGGACTTCGCCCGCGAGCCTGCTCGAGAGCTACCATGTCGAGCGCAGCAGGGCGGCCGACGAGAACATTCGCGAATCCACCCGCTCGACCGATTTCATGGCACCGAACTCCCACCAGGAAGCGCGGCTGCGCAAGGCGGTGTTGTCGCTCGCCAAGGAGACCGAGTTCGGCAAGCGCATGGTCAATGCCGGCCGGCTGTCGGTGCCGTGCAGCTACGACTCGCCGCTGTCCTCGCTCGATGCGGATACGTGGCGCGGTGGACCGTCGCCCGGCTGTTCCATGCTCGACGCGCCCGTCGCAACGCGTGCCGGCGAGCAGATCTATCTGACGGATGCCTTCCGCGAGGGTGGAACGGACTTCACCTTGTTGTCGTTCAGCAATGGCGCGCCGATCGATGTGCCCGATGGCATCAAGGGCATCTGCATTGGAGATGAGGGCGGACTTGCCGATCCCTCGGGCCTGGTCGCAAAGCGCTACGGGGCCGAGCCGGGTGCCACCTATCTGCTGAGGCCCGACGGTTATGTCGCGGCGCGCTTCCGCCGCCCGACGCGCGCGACGATCGCGGCGGCGCTGGCGCGGGCCGAAGGTTTGTATTGAGGTTTCGCATGCCGCTCTCCACCAACTCCAATTTCGCGCGACCAGACGATGCCTTCCGCGCCATCGTCGAGGCGCATCGCGGCCTGACCGAGGAGCAGAGCGCCGATTTCGACGCGGCGCTGGTGCTGATCCTCGCCAACCATATCGGCGACATCGACGTGCTGCGCGAAGCGATCGGGCTTGCCAAGCGGCGCATGATCGACGGCCAGCAGCAGCAACAACAGCAACAACAATAACCCAGTGACTTGAAGGACGAATTGATGGCGAAGAACTTCGCATCCACCGGCGATCTCGCCGAGAAGAAGATCACCTTCTCCGAGATCGGCACCGATCTCTATGCCTTCACCGCCGAGGGCGACCCGAACACGGCCGTCATTGTCGGCGACGACGGCTGCCTCGTGTTCGATGCACAGGCAACGCCGGCGATGGCGAACAAGGTGATCGAGCGCGTGCGCACCGTCACCAACAAGCCGATCAAATATGTCGTGCTGTCGCACTATCATGCGGTGCGCGTGCTGGGCGCATCCGCCTACAAGGCGCAAGGTATCGTCGCCTCGCAGGAGACCTACCGGCTGATCGAAGAGCGCGGCAAGCAGGATTGGGATTCCGAATACGGCCGCTTCCCGCGCCTGTTCCAGGACGCGCAAAGCATCCCCGGTCTGACCTGGCCGACGCTGACCTTCGAAGGCGAGATGTCGATCTATCTGGGAAAGCGCGAGGTGCGCCTGATGCAGTTAGGGGCCGGCCACACCTCCGGCGACATCGTCGCCTGGGTGCCGGATGCCGAGGTGATGTTCTCCGGCGATCTCATCGAATATCACTCGGCCTGTTATTGCGGCGATGCGCATTTGCGCGAATGGCCGCTGACGCTGAACGAGATCCGCAACTTCAATCCCAAGGCCATCGCGCCGGGCCGCGGCGATGCCCTGAAGGGCCTCGCCACCGGGCGCGAGGCCATCGCGATGACGCGTGATTTCGTCTCCACACTCTATGGCGCGGCCGAAATCTCCGTCGCCAAGGGCCGCACCTTGAAGGAGACGATGGCGGCGACGCGCGAGGTGATGGATCCGAAATTTTCGAGCTTTGCCATCTACGAGCACTGCCTGCCGTTCAACGTGTCGCGCGCCTTCGACGAAGCGTCGGGCATCGACGACCCCGTGATCTGGACCGACAAGCGCGACCAGGAAATGTGGGCGAACTTGCAAGGAGGAGGATAGTCATGAACATCAACACCTCGCCCGATCAGATCGTTCGCAGTTCCGCACAGGTGACGCCGGGCTACATGTCCGGCTTCGGCAACAGTTTTGAGACCGAGGCGCTGCCCGGCGCGCTGCCGATCGGGCGCAACTCGCCGCAGCGCTGCGCCTATGGCCTCTATGCCGAGCAGCTCTCGGGCTCGCCCTTCACCGCGCCGCGCGGCACCAATGAGCGCTCCTGGCTCTATCGTATCCGCCCGTCGGTGAAGCATTCCGGCCGCTTCGAGAAGGTCGATGCCGGGCTGTGGCGTTCGGCGCCGTGCCATGAATACGATCTGCCGATCGCGCAGCTGCGCTGGGATCCGACGCCGATTCCGAAGGAGGAGGTGACGTTCCTCCAGGGCGTGCAGACCATGACGACCGCCGGTGACGTCAACACGCAGGCCGGCATGGCGGCGCATGTCTACCTCATCACCAAGTCGATGGTCGACCAGCATTTCTACAATGCCGACGGCGAGCTGATGTTCGTGCTTCAGCAGGGCGTCTTGCGTCTCGTCACCGAGTTCGGCCGCATCGATGCCGAGCCCGGCGAGATCGTGGTGATCCCGCGCGGCGTCAAGTTCCGCGTCGAGATCCCGAACGGTCCGGCGCGCGGCTATCTCTGTGAAAACTATGGCGGCGCCTTCACGCTGCCGGAGCGCGGGCCGATCGGCGCCAATTGCCTCGCCAATGCGCGCGACTTCCTGACGCCGGTCGCGTATTATGAGGACAAGGACACGCCGACGGAGCTCTACGTGAAATGGGGCGGCTCGCTGTTCAAGACCACACTGCCGCATTCGCCGATCGACGTGGTTGCCTGGCACGGCAATTATGCGCCCTATAAGTACGACCTGCGCACGTTCTCGCCGGTCGGCGCGATCAGCTTCGACCATCCCGATCCCTCGATCTTCACGGTGCTGACCTCGCCCTCGGAGACCGCGGGAACCGCGAATATCGACTTCGTGATCTTCCCCGAGCGCTGGATGGTCGCCGATAACACCTTCCGCCCGCCCTGGTATCACATGAACATCATGAGCGAGTTCATGGGCCTGATCTACGGCGTCTACGATGCCAAGCCGCAAGGCTTCGTCCCCGGCGGCATCAGCCTGCACAATTGCATGCTGCCGCACGGCCCGGATCGCGATGCCTTCGAGCATGCCAGCAACGGCGAGCTGAAGCCCGTGAAGCTGACCGGCACCATGGCCTTCATGTTCGAGACCCGCTACCCGCAGCGCGTCACCGCGCATGCCGCGAAGTCATCGACGCTCCAGGACGATTACGCGGAGTGCTGGAAGGGCCTGGAGAAGCGGTTCGACCCGAACAGGCCGTGAGGCTTCTTACCCTCCCCTGGAGGGGGAGGGTCGATCGCGCGTAGCGCGGGCGGGGTGGGGTGACGGTCTCTCCACGTCCAACAGTGCTCGTGTTGAGAGATCACCCCACCCCGTCTCATATTTCGCTGCGCTCAATACGAGCCGACCCTCCCCCTCCAGGGGAGGGTGACACCGCCACCGCTGCGCCACGGAAAACCAATGCCCCACCCCAACGACCCCAGCCTCCGCTCCTTCATCGACGTCGACGCCGCCTCCGACTTTCCGATCCAGAACCTGCCCTATGGCGTGTTCTCGACCGCGGTCAATCCGACGCCGCGCGTGGGTGTCGCGATCGGAAACTACGTGCTCGATCTCTGGGAGCTCGAGCAGGATTCGCGGCTCGACGTTGGTCCGCTCGGTGTGTTCTCCGGGGCCTCGCTCAATTCCTTCATGGCGCTGGGACCGAAGGTCTGGACCAAGACGCGGACGCGGATCAGCGAGCTCTTGCGTCACGATCATCCGGAGCTGCGCGACAACGGGGAGCTGCGCAGCCGTGCGCTGGTGCCGATGCGCGATGCAAAACTGCATCTGCCCTTCTCCGTCTCGGGCTACACCGATTTCTATTCCTCCAAGGAGCACGCCACCAATGTCGGCGTGATGTTCCGCGGCAAGGACAATGCGTTGCAGCCGAACTGGCTGCATATGCCGATTGCCTATAACGGCCGCGCCTCCACCGTCGTGGTGTCCGGCACCAAGGTGAAGCGGCCGCGCGGGCAGCTCAAGCCGCCGAACGTCGAGCTCCCGAGCTTTGCGCCCTGCAAGCGGCTCGATTTCGAGCTGGAGATGGGCGCCGTGATCGGTCAGCCCTCAGCCATGGGCGGCATGCTCACGGAGAGCCAAGCCGAGGAGATGATCTTCGGCTTCGTGCTGCTCAACGACTGGAGCGCGCGCGACATCCAGCAATGGGAATATGTGCCGCTCGGGCCGTTCCTGGCAAAAGCGTTCGCGACCTCGATCAGCCCGTGGGTGGTGACGCGCGAGGCGCTGGAGCCGTTCCGCCTGAACGGACCGGAGCAGGAGCCGGCGCCGCTCGACTATCTCAAGCAGAGCAAGCCGCAGAACTACGATATTGCGCTCGACGTGTCCTTGCGCGCCGCCGACGCCAACGCCCCCGCCAGCATCAGCCGCACCAATTTCAAATACATGTACTGGTCCTCGGTGCAGCAGCTCATGCACCACGCCTCCAGCGGGTGCGCCATGAATGTCGGCGATCTCCTGGGGAGCGGCACCATCTCCGGTCCGGAGAAGGATCAGCGCGGCAGCCTGCTCGAGATCAGCTGGAACGGCACCGAGCCGGTCGAACTCCCCGGCGGCATCAAGCGGTCGTTCCTGGAAGACGGCGACAGCCTCGTCATGCGCGGCTGGTGTCAGGGCAATGGCTATCGCGTGGGGTTCGGCGAGGTCGAGGGGACGATTTTGGCGGCGGAGTAGGGCGCGCCGCCGCCACGACCTCTGTCATTGCGAGCGCAGGTCTCGTAGGGTGGGCAAAGGCGCATCAGCGCCGTGCCCACCATCCTTCGGCGATCGCAGTGACCATGGTGGGCACGCTTCGCTTTGCCCACCCTACGAGACCTATCGCTCCTCCGGCGGCACCTCGCTGTCATTGCGAGCGCAGCGAAGCAATCCAGAATCTCTCCGCGGAGGGATTCTGGATTGCTTCGTCGCAAGGGCTCCTCGCAATGACGGTGTGGCAGCAGTTCACCGCCTCTCCGGCGCCACGTCCTTGATCCGCGCGCAATGCGCCGCGACATCGTCCAGGCTGTACTTCAGATGCACCCGCTTGTCGGACGGCACCTGCTTCGCGGTGCACACACCCGGCCGCCATTCCTGCGCCGGCCTGATCGGGCGCGGGGCAAAACCGCCGCCGCAGTTCGGGCAGACGTTGAAGAGTTTCGTCTCCACGCAGTCCGCACAGAACGTGCATTCATACGAGCAGATCCGCGCGTCGGTTGCATCAGGCGGCAGGTCGCGGTCGCAATATTCGCAGTTCGGTCGAAGCTGGAGCGCCATGATTGAATCTCCCGGATTGACCCGGATCATCGCAGATCGCGCCCGCGGCGCGAATGACGTAGTTCCCTCGATTTCAGCCGGGCTCCAGGCGATTGCCTAGCGCCGCTAGCGCCCGGCCTTCCACGCAGCCGTCACAGCCCCGATCTCCGCCGCCTCCGGCTCGCGGACGGCCGAAGGCGTGCGTGAGAATCTCGGCGCGGGCGCTGGCTGCTTCACGCCGTGACGCTCGACGAAGACATTGCGGGCGACCATGTGCGGGTGTTGCGTGGCTTCCGACATGGTCAGCACTGGCGCGAAGCAGATGTCGGTGCCTTCCATGATCTTGCACCAGTCCTCGCGCGTCTTGCTCTTGAACACCGCCTTCAGCTTCTCCTTCAGCGCCGGCCAGGCGTTGCGGTCCATCTGCGCGTCGAAATCGGCGTCGGTCAGGCCCGCGTGCTCGCGCAGCAGCGCATAGAATTGCGGCTCGATCGACCCAATCGAGACGAAATGGCCGCAGGCGCATTCGTAGACGCCGTAGAAATGCGCGCCGCCGTCGAGGAAGTTCTGGTTGCGCCCCTCGGTCCAGCGTCCCATCGTGGTCATGTCGAAGAAGAACGACATCAGCGACGCCGCGCCGTCGCACATGGCGGCATCGACCACCTGGCCCTTGCCGGATTTTTGCGCTTCGAGAAGCGCCGCGAGCACGCCGACGACGAGGTAGAGCGCGCCGCCGCCGAAATCGCCGACCAGATTGAGCGGCGGCACTGGAGCCTCCTTAGGTCCGATCGCGGCGAGCGCTCCGGTGATCGAGATGTAATTGATGTCGTGGCCGGCGGCGTTCGCAAGCGGGCCCTCCTGGCCCCAGCCGGTCATGCGGCCGTAGACCAGCTTCGGGTTGCGCGCGAGCACCACGTCAGGCCCGAGCCCGAGCCGCTCCATCACGCCGGGACGAAAACCTTCGACCAGCGCATCGGCGCTGGCGAGAAGGTCGAGAACTTGCGCGATCGCCGCCTTGTCCTTGAGGTCGAGCTCGATCACCTTGCGGCCGCGGCCCGCCACCGACTTCATGCTCTTCCTGGCGCCGATGCGATCGAGCGTGACGACGTCGGCGCCCATATCGGCCAGCATCATGGAGGCGAACGGGCCGGGTCCGATGCCGGCGAATTCAACGATGCGGAAGCCCGAGAGCGGGCCGGAGGTGCGGACGGACGAGGTGGGGGCTGATTTGTCGAGCACGTTGTTGTTTCCTCGTATTACAGCGCGCGTGCGCGATGAGCGCATTCGCCTGGACGTTGCTCTGGTAGCGAGTTAATTGGTCGATTAACTTTTCTCGCCTTCACACCAGCGAGGCAAGCGGTTTTCATGCCGCATGGCCAAAATAAAAACGGCGCGCACCGAAGTGCGCACCGCGGAAAATTTGTGTCGAGGCGCTAAAGCGCGATCGTCAGCCCGCAGCGGTCACCGCGCGCTGTGCCATCACTTTGACGAGGTTGGCGCGGTACTCGGCCGTGCCATGGATGTCAGCCAGCAATCCGCTCGCAGAAATATTGACGCTGTCGATCGCCGATGGCGACCAGTTCGCCTTCAACGCGGCTTCGATGGCGGGGACCCGCATCACGCCGTTCTGCGAGGCGCCGGTGGCGGCCACCCGCACCTCGCCTGACTTGGTCTGCGCCACGAACACGCCGGTCAGTGCGAAGCGCGAGGCCGGATGCCGCATCTTGGCGTAGCCCGCTTTCGCCGGAACCGGGAACGACACAGCGGTGATGATCTCGCCGTCTTCGAGTGCCGTGGTGAACAGGCCCTTGAAGAAATCATCCGCCGAGATCGACCGCTTGTTGGTCTTCACGGTGGCGCCGAGCGCGAGCAGTGCGGCGGGATAGTCGGCAGCGGGATCGTTGTTGGCGATCGAGCCACCGATCGTGCCGCGATAGCGCACCGCGGGGTCGCCGATCAGTGACGCCAGATAGGCGAGTGCCGGAATCGCCTTCTTCGCGGCGTCGCTGGTGGCAACATCATGATGCGGCGTGGCGGCCTTGATGGTCAGCGTGTCGCCGGAGGCCTCGACGCCGATCATGTCCTTGATCTTGCCGAGGTCGATGACGTCTGACGGATTGGCGAGCCGCTGCTTCATGACCGGCAGCAGGGTTTGTCCGCCGGCCAGGAATTTCGCCTCGCTGCTCTTGCCGAACAGGCTCACGGCTTCGTCGACCGAGGAAGCCCGATGATAGGTGGTCTGGTACATCTTGGTTCCTCCCTCTTAAGCGGCGTTGATCGTGCGCCACACCCGGTCGGGGGTCGCGGGCATTTCCAGATTGTTCTTGCCGATCGCATCCGTGATCGCGTTGATCACGGCTGCAGAAGCGCCGATCGCGCCGGCCTCACCGCAGCCCTTGATGCCCAGGGGATTGCCCGGGCACAGCGTCGTGGTGTGGGAGAGGTTGAACGAGGGCAAATCGTCGGCACGCGGCATGGAGTAATCCATGAACGAGGCCGTCACCGGCTGGCCGTTGGCATCGTAGATCGCGTGCTCGAGCAGCGCCTGGCCGATGCCCTGGGCGAGGCCGCCATGGACCTGTCCTTCGACGATCATCGGGTTGATCAGCCGGCCGAAATCGTCGGCCGCGACGAAGTTGACGAAGGATGTCTTGCCGGTGCCGGGATCGACCTCGAGCTCGCAGATATAGGCGCCAGCCGGGAAGGTGAAGTTGGTGGGGTCGTAGAAGGCGCTCTCCTTCAGGCCCGGCTCCATCCCCTCAGGCAGATTGTGCGCGGTGTAGGCTGCGAGCGCGACCATCGGGAGGGCGATCGCCTTGTCGGTGCCCGTGACCTTGAACTCGCCGTTCTCAATGACGATGTCGGCCTCCGACGCCTCCAGCGCATGCGCCGCGATCTTCTTGGCCTTGGATTCCATCTTCTCCATCGCCTTCAGGATCGCGGTAAGACCGACGGCCGCCGAGCGCGAGCCGTAGGTGCCCATGCCGAACTGCACCTTGTCGGTGTCGCCATGGACGATCGAGACCTGACTGATGGGAACGCCTAAGCGATCGGCGACGAGCTGGCAGAACGTGGTCTCGTGGCCCTGGCCGTGGCTGTGCGATCCCGTGAGGATCTCGATGGTGCCGACCGGATTGACGCGCACCTCGGCCGATTCCCACAGGCCGACGCCGGCACCCAGACTGCCGACGGCTTTTGACGGCGCGATGCCGCAGGCCTCGATGTAGCAGGACACGCCGATGCCGCGCAGCTTGCCTTGTGATTCGGCTTGTGCCTTGCGGGCGGGGAAGCCAGCATAGTCGATCGCCTTCATCGCCGCATCGAGCGAGGCGTTAAAGTCGCCGGTGTCATAGGCCATGATGACAGGCGTCTGGTGCGGGAACTGGGTGATGAAGTTGGTTCGGCGCAGCTCGGCCGGATCGACCTTCAGCTGCCGTGCCGCCGTCTCCATCAGCCGTTCCAGCAGGTAGCTGGCCTCGGGGCGGCCCGCGCCGCGATAGGCGTCGACCGGCGTGGTGTTGGTGTAGACCCCGATCACCTCGGCATGGATCGCCGGGATGTTGTATTGGCCCGACAGCAGTGTCGCGTAGAGATAGGTCGGCACCGACGACGAGAACAGCGACATGTAGGCGCCGAAATTGGCGTAGGTCTTCACCTTCAAGCCGGTGATCTTGTTGTTGGTGTCGAAGGCCATCTCGGCATGGGTCACATGGTCGCGCCCATGCGCGTCGGTGAGGAAGGCCTCGGTGCGGTCGCCGGTCCACTTCACGGGACGACCGACCTTCTTGGAGGCCCACAGCGCCACCATCTCTTCGGGATAGATGAAGATCTTCGAGCCGAAGCCGCCGCCGACGTCGGGCGCGATCACGCGCAGCTTGTGCTCGGGCGCGATGTTGTAGAACGCCGACAGCACGAGGCGGGCGACGTGCGGGTTCTGCGACGTCGTGTAGAGCGTGAAATGCTCCTCCGCCGCGTCGTAATCGGCGATCGCCGCGCGCGGCTCCATCGCATTCGGGGCGAGGCGGTTGTTGGTGACGTCGAGCTTGACCACATTGGCGGCCTTCGAGAAGGCTGCATCGACCGCACCCTCGTCGCCGATCACCCAGTCATAGACCTGGTTGCCGGGGGCTTCGGGATGCAGCTGCGGCGCGCCGGCCTTGATGGCGGCGTGCATGTCGGCGACCGCGGGAAGCTCCTCGTAATCGACGACGACAGCTTCCGCCGCGTCGCGCGCGAGATTCTTGCTCTCGGCGATCACGACCGCGACGGCCTGGCCAACGAACCGCACCGTCTCCGGCGCCATCGCCGGCCATGCGCCCATCTTCATCGGGCTGCCATCCTTGGAGGTGATGGCCCAGCCGCAGATGAGGTTACCGACCTTGTCGTCGACGAGCTGTTGTCCCGTGAGCACCGCGACCACGCCGGGCATCTTCAAGGCGGCAGAGGAGTCGATCCCCTTCACCTTGGCATGCGCGTGCGGGCTTCTGATGAAATAGGCATGAGTCATGCCCGGCAATTTGATGTCGTCGACGTAGCGGCCCTTGCCGGTAATGAAACGCTTGTCTTCCTTGCGCACGACGCGCGCACCGATGCCTTCAACACCCATGTCTGGTCCTCCCGACCGGAAATTTGTTGACCCGCGCTTTCCATCGAAAGCGGCAGTGGTTTTCTTGTTCGCGGCGGCCGCTCTACTCGGCCGCCTGCGCAACCTTCATGCGACCGGCTGCATCCAGCACGGCTTTGACGATGTTGTGGTAGCCGGTGCAGCGGCAGATATTGCCCTCGAGCTCTTGACGTACGGTGGCTTCGTCGAGCTGGCCGCCAGATCCTTGAGCTTGATGGCGCTGCACGATGTCGATTGCCGACATGATCATGCCCGGCGTGCAATAGCCGCATTGCAGACCGTGATTGTCGCGGAAGGCGGCCTGCATCGGATGCAGCTCATCGCCCTTGGCGATGCCTTCGATCGTGGTGACGTTCGCGCCGTCCGCCTGTCCCGCCAGCATGGTGCAGGATTTCACGGCACGGCCGTCCATATGCACGACGCAGGCGCCGCACTGGCTGGTGTCGCAGCCGACATGGGTCCCCGTGAGGTTGAGGTGATCGCGCAAGAGGTGGACCAGCAGCGTGCGGTCCTCGACGTCGACAGCAACGGCCTTGCCGTTGACCGTCAGTTTGACTGTAGACACGTGAAGTCCTCCCAGAATGATTTTGATTGGTTCTAATTAGAAACAGCGCAACGGAACTTTGCAACTGGCATTTTGGTGACCTCGCGTCATGGAAAGGTCATCGTGGCGGCCGGCACGGCGCGCGATTCGATCATGATGCGCCCGGCCGTCGCCAACGCATGGCGCGACCGCAAGGTAGGTTCGGAAAGTTCTCATCGCGTCCGCGGACAACGTCGCATCGTCGAAGCCGCGTACCGCCGCCGCTCGCCTGCGAGCTCAGCCCTCCCGCACGTTGTTCTCCCTTGGATGTCTTGTTCCCTAGTGTGAATAGGAGCACGCGCTCGCGGCTTTGCAATCGCGATCTTGGTAGTAGGCGGCGGGACGTTAAGCCATTGATTTTATTGCGGCTGCGCCCTGGACCTGCCGAGCGCCTGATGTCGCTGCGCCGACCTTCGCGCCGCGTCGGCGAGGGCGCCGGCGGCGTGGCCGGCTTCGCCAAGGGCGGCGCGAAGGCCAGGCTCGATGGAGAGGTGGCGACGTCACCACCCTGCATTGCGAAGCCGAGGCTCAGATCGGCGGCAAGCTCGCGCAGCTCGGCTCGCGGTTGATCGATTCGACGTCGCGAAAGCTCGCGGCGAATTTCTTCGAGAGCTTCGCGGCGGTGGTAGCGCCATCATCGTGACTGCGGCGCACGATCGTTGCGCGATGCCCGACGCGTGCGGCCGGCTTGCGCGCGACATTGCCAAGCTGACGAAGCAGTGGGACGAGGCAAGGTCAACACAAACTCCCCTGTCGTCCCGGATCAGCGCTCGCTTCGTTCGCTTGTCCGGGACGACGACCGAGAGTGAGGCGATGTCGTCGGTCCCCACACTCGCTTGGTGCGTTTCCACCTGAAAATCAAGGCAAAGAGCCGAGATTCGACAACGAGATGCGCGGCGAAAGCCGCCGACGATTTGCACTACTACCTTCCGCCTATACTAAGCGCGAAAAGCCGATGCTGTAATTTGCGCGATGGCTCGCAGGCAAACTGCGCATCGGGAGCGCAATGCGTTCCAGCGCCCAACCGGCGTACACAACAACACCGCGGAGGGAATACATGACCTTTGGAACGAAGGGTTTTTTGGCTGGTATTTCGATGGTTGCGATGCTGGCCGCCGGCACATCAGGCGTCCGTGCCAACGACTCGCTGATCAAGGCGCAATCCGATTCGAACCAGTGGGCCGTTGCCGGCCACGATTACGGCAATACGCGTTACAGCCCGCTCAAGCAGATCAATATCGAGAACGCCGGCAAGCTGACGCTCGCCTATTCGTTCTCGCTGGCGTCGTTGCGCTCGAACGAATCCTCGCCGATCGTCGTCGGCAACACGCTGTACGTCTCGAGCTCCTGGGGCCCGAAATACGTCTATGCGCTCGATGCCGCGACCGGTGCGCGCAAATGGACCTGGGAGCCCGAAATTCCCGATGACGTGCTGCAATATGCCTGCTGCGACGTGAACAACCGCGGCGTCTCCTATGCCGACGGAAAGATCTTCGTCGGCCGCCTCGATGGCAAGCTGACGGCGCTCGATGCCGCGACCGGCAAGGCGCTATGGACGACGAAGGTCGTCGATTACAAGCAGGGTTCGGTCATCACCTCGCCGCCGCTGGTGGTGCGCGACAAGGTCATCACCGGTTTCGGTGGCGGTGAGTACGGCGTGCGCGGTTCGCTCCAGGCCTTCGACATCAACAGCGGCAAGCAATTGTGGCAGACCTTTACGGTTCCCAGTCCGGATGAGCCCGGCGGCGACACCTGGAAGGGCGATTCCGCCCAACATGGCGGCGGTGCGGCCTGGCTGGTCGGCTCCTACGATCCCAAGAGCGACACCGTCTATTGGGGCACCAGCAATCCCGGTCCGTGGAACACCGGCGTTCGTTCGACCGGCGACGGCAATTTCGGCAAGCTGACCAACCTCTACACCGCCTCGACGCTCGCGCTCGATCCCAACACCGGCAAGATCAAGTGGCACATCCAGACCACGCCGGCCGATGCCTGGGACTATGACGGCGTCAACGAGGCCGTGCTCGCGGATCTCAAGATCGGCGGCAGCACGGTGCCGGCGCTGATGAAGGCGGATCGTAACGGCTACTTCTTCGTCGCCAACCGTGAGACCGGCAAGGTGCTCTCGGCGGAGAAATACGTCTTCTCCAACTGGGCGAAGAAGTGGGACGTCAACACCATGCGGGCGGTCGAAGATCCGGACAAGCGTCCGGGGCCGGGCCATCCTGCCAAGGACATCTGTCCGAACCTGATTGGCGGCAAGAACTGGCAACCAATGTCGTTCAACCCGCAGACCGGGCTCGTCTACATCCCCTCGAACAATGTCTGCATGGACTGGTCGGTTTCCGACGTCGCCTACAAGCGCGGCGTGTTCTATCTCGGTGCCGAATTTCCGACCAAGGAAGGCCCCGGTGGCTTCCTCGGCGAGCTCGTGGCCTGGGATCCCATCGCCCAGAAGAAGGTCTGGTCGATCAAGGAAGACCTGCCGTTCAACGGCGGCACGCTGACCACCGGCGGCGGCCTCGTGTTCGCCGGTAACATCCATGGTGACTTCCGCGCCATCGATGCGAAGTCTGGCAAGGTGCTGTGGAGCAAGAATCTCGGCTCCGGTATCGGTGCGGGCCCGGTGACCTACAGTGTCGACGGTAAACAGTACGTCGCCATCGTCGTCGGCCGCACCGCTGCATTGCCCGCGTTCCTGGGCGAGGTTGGGAAGAAGATGACGGCCGCAGCCCCCGAGGGCGGTTCGCTCTTCGTGTTCTCCGTCCAGTGACGACTCGCGCGCGTATCCCGGAGGAACGGGATACGCGCGCGCTTTCTCGACATCGCGCGGCGACGGCATCGGCCAGATCTCGGGCCAGATCCTGTGTCGCCACGCTTGGTCCAACAATTCCCAGCTGCCGGAGATGAGGATGCGTCCGATTAATCCAGGAAACGGCAAGAGCCGCCATCGCACCATCGCGGGACTGTTCGCATGGGCTGCCGCGTCTGCGCTGATTGCACCGGCCGCAACCGCTCACGCAGACGAGGCGAAGCCGTTCCGTCTGTGCGCCGATCCGACCAATCTGCCGTTCTCGAGCGATAATCCGTCGCGGCCAGGCTTCTATGTCGAAATTGGCCAGGCGCTGGCGCAGGCGCTCGGCCAACCGATCTCTTACGATTGGTACAAATCCTATTTCGGCAAGCGCACCGTGCGGGTCACGCTACTGGGCAAGCAATGCGACGCCATGATCGGCTTGCCGCGCTCCGAGGATTTCATGGGACCTGCCGTGATCTTCTCCAGCACCTTTGCGAAGGAAGGCTACGCCCTGGTCGCGGCGAAAGGTCAGGCGATCGGCGGCGTGGACGACCTCAGGGGCAAGCGCGTCGCGGTCCAGTACGCCAGCACACCACAAAACCTCCTGGCGACACGTGACGACATCCAGAAGGTGACTGTGCTGTCGCCCGAGGAGGCCATGCAGGCGCTCGATCAGGGCAGGGCCGACGTCGCCTTCATCTGGGGGCCCGTCGCCGGCTGGTTGAACATGACCGCCTATCATGACCGCTATCAAATCCGGCTCACCGAAGGCGAAGGCCTGTCATGGGATGCCGCCATCGGCTTTGAGAAGGGTTCGACCGAGCTGCGCGATCGGGTCGATGCGATCCTGCCGACGCTTCGGAGGACAATCGCCGATCTCGCGGTGAAATACGGCTTGCCGGCCGGACAGCCTGTTCGCTTTGGCGCGGCCCAGGCCGTGCCGGCGGGAACCACGACAGGAGCGGGCCCCGGGCCGAGCGTGAGGCAGGTCGCAAATGTGGTGGCAACCGAGATCAAAGGCGATGCATCTGCGCCGAATGCGGAGACCATCGGTGCGGGCAAGGAGATCTTCAACGGAACTTGCGCGCATTGCCACGGCCCCGACGCCATCCAGAGCGAACGGAAGATCGATCTGCGGCTCTTGCGTCACCGCTACGGCGACGACATGCGCGACACGTTCTGGAAGACCGTGCATGAGGGGCGCCCCGCCAAGGGCATGCCGGCCTGGAAGGAGGTCTACACCGACGACCAGTTCGACAGCATTTATTCCTTCCTGCTGACGGTCCAGGTCGAATCGAACGACTGAACGGCCTTGACCGGACGGGATCGGGAAGATGTGGTAGCGTCCATCATGCATCTTTCCGACGCCGGACCGGCGCAGGATGGGTGCGCTGCCGCCGCTCGTGCGGTGGATCCTTTGGAAGGCGCCATGGCCAGCTTTCTGATCATCGACGATCATCCGCTGTTTCGCGAAGCGCTGGGCAATGCAGTGCGGCTCGCCTTGCCAGAGGCCCGCATCCTGGAGGCGATGTCGATCGAGGACGCCCTGCACATCCTGTCGGCCGAGCAGGGGATCGACCTCGCGCTGCTCGATCTGTCGCTGCCGGATGCGACCGGCTTCTCCGGCTTTCTCCGCTTGCGTGAAACCTATCCGCGCCTGCCGGTCGCCATCGTATCGAGCGAGGAGGACCAGCATGTGGTCCGCGAAGCGCTGGCGCTCGGCGCGGCCGGCTATCTCCCGAAGTCGACGTCGAAGCGCGAGCTGGCCCAGTCGATCGAGGGCGTGCTGTCCGGATCGGTATCGGTGCCCCGGGATTTCGTGCCGACGCCGCCGCGGCGAAAAGCCGAGACCAGCAAGGCCCTCGTGGTCAAGCTCCGCGAGCTCACGCCGCAGCAGCTTCGGGTGCTGGACCTGCTTCGCCGCGGTTATCCGAACCGGCAGATCGCGCAGGAGCTACAGCTCGCCGAATCCACGGTGAAAGCGCACATCACCGAGATCCTGCGCAAGCTCGGACTGTTCAGCCGCAACAAGGCGATCATCGAAATCGGCAAGATGGACCTGCCCGATCCCAGGAGCCGGCCCTATGCGAGGGTCGATCGCGGGAGACCGCAATGATCCGCGCCGTCGTTCTTGACCTGGATCAAACCGGCGCGGGCCGGCTGATACATGCTCGGTTCAAGCTCGAACCCGGCAACGATTTGGGAATGGCTCACGCGTGATGCGATTTCTGATTGTCGAAGACCATCCGTTGTTTCGCGAGGCGCTCGAAGGCGCGCTGCAAATGGTGGCGCCCGGGGCCGAGATCCTGCAGGCGACGTCGATCGACGGCGCGCTCGAACAGCTGTCAGCGGGTGCCGAGCTCGATCTCCTCCTCCTCGATCTGTCGATGCCGGGCACGACCGGCCTCTCGGGCATCATTCGCATCCGCAAGGCATTCCCGAAGGTTCCCGTCGTCATCGTGTCGGGTCATCAGGATCCGCGCATCATCTCCGGCGCCTTGTCGCTCGGGGTGGCCGGCTACATCTTCAAATCCTCGTCCAAGCAGGAGCTTGCCCAGTCGATCGGCGAGGCGCTGCAGGGTCTCGTCTGTATTCCCGACGCCTATCGCGCACTCCGGCCGCGGCGGGCCCCAAGTCCTGCACATGATCTGCTGAAACGGCTGCATGACCTGACGCCGCAGCAATTGCGGGTCCTCGACATGCTCAAGCGCGGCCTGCAGAACAAGCAGATCGCCTATGAGCTGAAGATTTCCGAGACCACCGTGAAGGTCCATGTCTCGGACATCCTGCGCAAGCTGAACGTGCTGAGCCGCACCAAGGCGATCGTCGAAATGTCGCAGATCGATTTCGCGACGCTGGCAGGCGAGGGCACTACGCCGAGGCGCGAGCGTGCCCAACCGGATCAGCGGTGACGCGAATTTCTTCCGTCCCGTCCCGTCGATTGACGGTCGTGCTGTCGATGACTTTGCTTAAGAATCAATGTCTTGGTGGAATGTAATGAGTTACCGCTACTGTGCATGGGGTTGTTTTTCGGTATTTTGTGTGACCGTCGCACCAACTAGCTCAGCAGGAACGATAGCAGCGCGCGCATCTCGGCAGGCTTGACCGGCTTCTTCAACACTTCGAGGCCGGAGAGGCTCGCTTGCTTGGCGGCCTTCTCGGAATAGTCGGCGGTGATGATCATCGCGGGCACATCGAGCTTCAGTTGCTGCCGGATGTCGGCTATCGCCGACAATCCGCTCTCGCCGTGATCGAGATGAAGATCGGCGATGACCGCGTCGGGCGCGCCGCCCAGCTCGCTGAGACGCAGCAGCGCTTCCGCTGCCGATCGCGTGGTCGCGACATCGCAGCCCCAGCCTTCCAGCAGAGCGGCCATGGCCTCGGAGCCGGATGGATCGTTCTCGACCAGCAGGATCTTGGCGCCTTCGAGGCCACCATATTGACGTTCGGCGAGCTTGGTCTCGTGCACCTCGTCGCTGACCTCGGCGAGATCGGCCGGCTCGAGCTCCAGGACGAATGTCGATCCTTTGCCGACCTGCGACGACAGCTGCACCGCATGTCCGAGCACCGTCGCGAAGCGGCGAACGATGGAGAGACCGAGCCCGAACCCGGCCTGGTCGGTTGCGCTGGCCTCACCGCGCTGGAATTCGCGAAAGATTGCCTCCTGTTGCGCCTGCGCAATTCCCGGTCCGGTGTCGGAGACCTGGACGCAGATGCGGTTGTTCCGGCGCCTGCATCCCATTACGACGCCGCCGCTGCGGGTGTAGCGGATGGCATTGGCAAGCAGATTTTGCAGGATGCGCCGGAGCATCATCATGTCCGACGACACCGCGAGCGGCGAGTTGCGGATGCGCAAGGACAGGCCTTGCCGTGCCGCGATCGGCGCGAATTCGTTGCGGAGCTGCTCGAACAGCGGCGCGAGCGCCAGCGGACGCACGTCCGGCCTGAGCGCGCCGGCGTCGAGCTTGGCGATCTCCAGCAGCGATCGCAACAGGTCCTCCAGCGTCACCAGCGAGCGGTCGACCTGGTCGATCAGCAGGCCCGCCTCCTGCGTCTCCATCATCTCGGCCAGCGCCGAGAGCGTCAGGCGCGCCGCGTTCAGCGGCTGTAACAGGTCGTGGGTGACCGAGATCAGAACGGACGATTTGAGCGAGCTTGCGGCCTCGGCCTGCTGCTTGGCGCGATACAGACCCTCATTGGCGCGTTCGATCGAATGCAGTGCCTCGCGCAACTGGTGCGTCCGGTCTCGAACCTGGCGGTCGAGCGCGATGGCTGTCTCGAACAGCGAGAAGGCATTGAGCTGCTGGTCCATCGAGCGCTCGACGCGGGACATCAGCGCGGCATTGATCTTCTTCAGCTTCGCGGCTTCGCGCTGCAGCTGTTCGACCGTTTCGGCATCCTGCCATAGCCCGCTCATGAGGAGCGCCTGCCGATGGCGACGCCCGTGAACGTCTGGTTCACATGCATCGAGCCGAACTGTTCGCCGTAGGTATGAAAACCGACGACGCGGTTCTGGCGATAGAGCTCGGACATGTCGCGGGCGAGCTGGTGCTGCTCGGCGTCGAGCCGGCGCAGCAGGCACTCGAAACCGATATAGAGCGAGACCTCGCCGATCTGGTCACGCGTTTCCGCGAAGGCCTCGCGTGTCGTGCCGACCAGGCTGCGCGATGTCGCCGCCGTCAGCACCATGCCCTCGTCGATGGCGCAAAAGAAGTGCAGCGAGCCGTCCGGTTCGACGCGCTGGATCGACCGGGCGTAGTAGGAGCCGCCGACGCGGACCAGAACCGGATGCGAGGCGAACGAGAACGGATCGAGCTTGGCGTCCATGATCCCGACGACGCGGGAATATTCCTGGGCCGCGGGCTCGGCGTTCAGCTCCCTGACCGTTCGATTCTCGATGTCGGCCTCGGTGACCACCATCTTCTGCGGCCGTGGTTCGAAATTGTCACATTTGAACACCCGGAACGGCAGCGACGTGCTCAAGACGATCAGGAGAGCGGCATTCGTGTACGCCTTGCCGTCGAGGAACACCCAGGTCCTCTCGAAGCGCATCCCGTCGCCCGCAGATCCACCGACGATCGGAATGTCGTCCAGCGAGGCGTAGATCGCGGACATCACCGCTTCTTCCCGGCGGCACAGGCCGTCGATCAGGACCAGGCCGAACGGATTTCCGCGCTCGATCTGGGAAGACACCCGCAGCAGCTCCTGCCGAAGCTCGGCGCCGATCCTGCGGCCGTCCTCGACGCGAAAACTGTCGAGATTGAGGATGGGGCGCACCACGGCCGAGAAGTCGGCTCGGCTGAACGCGAGAGCGACGACGCTGTTCTCGTCCCAGCCGTCGGGAGCGAGCTCGCCGGCGGTGGTGCAGCCGCAGACCGGGACTCCATCAAATTGTCGGCTGATCTCGGCGATGAATTGGTGCGGATCGTAGCTCGGGGAGACGAAGAGCAGAATGAGCGCCAGCTCGTCGGATGGGAGCTGGCCGGCGAGGTCGGCAACGGCTTGCTCGGCGCCCGCGGCCTTCGACTTCGCGACAGCAACGCCAAACCGAAAGTCGGTTTGCCCCACTCCGTTTCTCCCCTCGAGGACCCGCTCGGTCTAATGCCAAGTGCCTGACAAGTGTCCAAAGAGTATGGCCTTTTTCGCCCGGTCGCAACTCGGCGGCCAGGTCCGCGGGGCGCGTGTTCCGCACCAAGCCGCCGTTGCGGAGGAGGGGCGGACGAATTTACCGCCCCTTGACGATTCTGCCCTAATTTTCATCGCCGGTCCGGAAGGGGCTGCTTCCTGGCCGCGTTGCACGTGCAAGAACAGATGTTGGGGGTTGGAATGTCCGGGCGTACCGCATCGCCGTCGAAGCGCACACTATTTCCGACCCTCAGGTTTCGTACCAAGATCATTCTGGGCTTCGCCGCAGTGCTGGTGATTTCCGCCGGCAGCATGGCCTTCTCCTATTTCGGCTTCGAGCGGGTTTCCTCCGGGGTCGGGTCCTACCGCACCAGCGTTTCCGAGGCAGACCTTGCTCGCAGCATCGACCGCGAGCTGCTCGCCTATCGTTCGGCCGCCCGCTACTTTGTCGTGACCGGCAAGGAGGACGACGCCAAGGCGGCGCTGGAGGCGGAAGCCAGCCTGAAGGCCGCGATCGACCAGGCCATCAAGAGCGCCAAGAAGCCGGCGAGGCAGGAGGGCCTTAACAAGCTTGCCAAGGAGTTTTCCAACTTCTCCGCGACCTTTGCCAAGATCTTGCAGGCCAAGCGCGACAGCGCGCTGCTGGTCCAGAACCAGCTCCAGCGGAACGCCAATCTCCTGAAATACAAGCTCGACGACATCGGCAACAACGCCTCCGACGCGGAAGCGCAGGCAATCGAGTTCGGCACCAAGCAGGTCAATGCCCAGTTCCAGACCGCAAGTTCTGCCGCGAGCAATTTCATCCTCAATTCCGACCAAGCGGTCGCGGCAAGCGCGCTGGCGCGGCTGAAATTCGTCGATAACTCGCTCGGTGCGGTCTATTCCATGGACGACAAGATCGTCGCCGGGCTGAAGGACGCCAAGGCGCTGCTGGGAGCCTATCGGCAAGCGCTGGAGAAGCTGATCGCCAACGCCAAGATGATCGATGACCTCGTGACCGAAATGAGCGGCTCGGCCGGGGCGATCCTTCAGGGCGCCACCGCCATGAAGGCGGACCTCGTCGCCGAACAGCAGCGGCTGGATGCGCAGTCGGAAGCGACCATCGGACAGACCGAGCAACTGGTGCTGATCCTCGCCGTCGGCGGCACGCTGCTCGGTGCGGTCCTCGCCTTCCTGCTCGGGACCGGCATGTCGCGTCCGATGATCGCGATGTGCAAGGCGATGCGGGAGCTGGCCTCGGGCAATTTCGACGTGGTGCTGCCGGGACTTGGCCGCAAGGACGAGATCGGCGAGATGGCCGGCGCGGTCGAGGAGTTCAAGGTTCAGGCGGTGGCCAAGGCCGAGCGCGATGCCGCCGCCAGCGAAGTCCAGAACCGGGAGCAGGCGGCAAGCCGCCGTGCCGAGCTGATCCGCTTTGCCAAGCGAAGCGCAGCGTCCAGACCGTCGCGCAGGGCACCCAGACCGCGGCCACCGATATCGGCGAGGTCAACCGCGGCGCCGCCGAGACCGGTTCGGCCTCGGAAGAGGTGCTGAACTCGGCCAAGACGCTGTCGAGCGAAAGCACCCGCCTGCGCGCCGAGCTCGACCGCTTCATGGCGAATATCCGGGCGGCGTAAGGCACCGCTGTCGCACCACCCCTCGGCTGTCGTCCCGGACAAGCGCGCCCTCAAGCGCGCGCCGATCCGGGACCCATAAACACCGAATTGCGTTGCTGCACGAGCTGGTAACTCCGAGTCTTCGCAAAACGATTGCTGCGGAGTATGGGTCCCGGATCGGCGCTCCGCTCCAGACAACGCTGCGCGTTGTCGGGAGCTACGCTTGTCCGGGACGACGCGGAGGATTTGCGCGCCGGCCTTCAATTTGTAGCGGCGCGGGAAAGCCCGCCTTAATCCCCGCGTCACCTCACCGCCAGTTGCGGTGCCACAAATTTACCACAGCTTATCCTTTGCCCCGTAACGTGCCGCGGAGTCGGGAAGCGGGCTGCTTCCGGCTGCGCCTGGTTTTCCGCGAATGGAATGGGGTGGGGGAATGTCGGTCAAGTCGAAGTCGCAGCAATCGAAGCTGCCAACGCTACGGTTTCGCGCAAAAATCATCCTTGGCTTCGTGGCGGTGCTCGCCATCCTCGCCGTCAGCATGGCGTTCGCCTATTTCGGCTTCGAGCGGATCCAGGCCGCCGTGGCCTCCTACCGCGCAAGCGTCTCGGAAGCCGATCTCGCACGGACCGTCGACCGCGAGCTGATCGCCTATCAGGGGTTGGCGCGGGCCTATACGCTGACGGGCGCGGCGGATGACGAGACCGCGGCCAAGGCCGCCGAAGAGAATCTGAGGAGCGCGATCGGCAAGTCGATGTCCGCCACGACCGGGGCCGCCCGCCGTGAGCAGGTCGGCAAGCTCGAGGCCGAATTCCAGCGCTTCACGAAGGTGTTCGGTGAGATCATCACCCTGACCCGCGAGAACAACAAGATCGCGGCCGATGAGCTCAACAGCGTCGGCAACAAGATCCGCTTCAAGTTCGACGATCTCGCCGACACGGCTGCGCTGGCGGGGCTTGCATCGGTCCAGACCACGGCCAAGGACGTCACCTCGCAATATCTGGCGGTTTCCACCTCGGTCAGCGCCTTCGTCGCCAAGCCAGAGCCGAAGACCGCCGATGGCGTGATCGCCCGCATCAAGTTTCTGGAGACCTTGCTGGTCTCGATCTACGCGAATGACCAGAAGATCACCGACCGCGTCACCGAGATCGGCAATCTCCTGAAGCAATACCGCACCTCTTTCGCAAAGCTGACCGAAAACGTGAAGGTCATCGTCAAGCTGAACGGTGAGATGACCAAGACGGCCGCGTCCATCCTCAAACTCTCGGCCGAGCTGCGCTCGGACCTGACCGCCGACCAGCAGCGCATCGAGGCGAGCGCCAATGCGACCATCGGGGAGACCGAGCGGCTGATGCTGATGATGGCGCTCGGTGGCCTTGCCGTCGGTGCTGTGCTGGCCTGGATGCTCGGCAATGGTATCTCGCGTCCGATGATTGCGATGTGCAAGGCGATGCGGGAGCTGGCTTCGGGCAATTTCGACGTGGTGCTGCCGGGACTTGGCCGCAAGGACGAGATCGGCGAGATGGCCGGCGCAGTCGAGGAGTTCAAGGTTCAGGCGGTGGCCAAGGCCGAGCACGATGCCGCCGCCAGCGAAGTCCAGAACCGGGAGCAGGCGGCAAGCCGCCGTGCCGAGCTGATCCGCTTTGCCGACGATTTCGAGAGCGCGGTCGGCGCCATCGTCTCCAACGTCTCGGCATCCGCCGTACAGCTGGAATCGGCAGCCTCCACGCTGACCCGCACCGCCGAGACCACGCAGAGCCTGTCGAGCCAGGTCGCCGGCGTCTCCGAGCAGGCCTCGTCCAACATGCAGTCGGTGGCGACCGCGACCGAAGAGCTGTCGGCCTCGGTCGAGGAGATCGGCCGCCAGGTCCGCGATTCCAGCCGCATTGCCGAGGCCGCCGTGGTGCAGGCCAAGGAGACCGACGGCCGCATCGGCAAACTGTCGCATGCCGCCCAGCAGATCGGCGAAGTGGTCAAGCTGATCACGGCGATTGCCGAGCAGACCAATCTTCTGGCGCTCAACGCCACCATCGAGGCGGCGCGCGCCGGTGAAGCCGGTCGCGTATATCGGCACTCCAGCCGTATCGCCGAGGCCGCCGTGGTGCAGGCCAAGGAGACCGACGGCCGCATCGGCAAGCTGTCGCATGCCGCCCAGCAGATCGGTGAAGTGGTCAAGCTGATCACGGCGATCGCCGAGCAGACCAATCTTCTGGCGCTCAACGCCACCATCGAGGCGGCGCGCGCCGGTGAAGCCGGTCGCGGCTTTGCGGTGGTTGCGAGCGAGGTGAAGTCGCTGGCGAGCCAGACCGCGAAGGCGACGGATGAAATCTCCTCGCATATTACCGGCATGCAGGGCGCCACGGCCGAATCGGTCGCCGCGATCAAGGAGATCGGCGCGACCATCGGCCAGATCTCGTCGATCTCGACCTCGATCGCGAGCGCCGTCGAGCAGCAGGGTGCGGCAACGCAGGAGATCGCCCGCAGCGTCCAGACCGTCGCGCAGGGCACTCAGACCGCGGCCACCGATATCGGCGAGGTCAACCGCGGCGCCGCCGAAACCGGTTCGGCCTCGGAAGAGGTGCTGAACTCGGCCAAGACGCTGTCGAGCGAAAGCACCCGCCTGCGCGCCGAGCTCGACCGCTTCATGGCGAATATCCGGGCGGCGTAGGGCACCGCCGTCGCACCACCCTCGGCTGTCGTCTCGGACAAGCGCGCCCTCAAGCGCGCGTCGATCCGGGGCCCATCACCACCGAATTGCGTTGCTGCACGAGCTGGCAACTCCGAATCTTCGCAAAACGATTGCTGCGGAGTATGGGTCCCGCATCTGCGCTCCGCTCCGGACAACGCTGCGCGTTGTCGGGAGCTCCGCTTGTCCGGGACGACGGTGGAGATCTGAAACTCACTCCCGCCCAAACGCCCGCTTCAGCTCCACCTTCGCGCGCTCCAGTCGCGTGCGCTGGGTCTTCGGCAGCGTCTTGCCGGCGCGGTTGATGTAGAACGTCAGCATCGACAGCGCGGAGCGATAGGCGCCAGTCTTGCGGCGCGAGCTGTGCTCGGCCGAGCGCTTCAGGGAGCCCGCGATTTTCTTGGGGTCCTTGAGCTTGAACACACCGCGCTTGAGATCGAGTGCGTCGCTCTCCTTCGTCACACGCTGCGACCATCGCTTCGGTGCTGCGCGTCGGCTTGACCTCTTGCGTGTCGTGCTGGCCTTGCGGCGCGCGGTGTTGCGCACGCCTGTCTTCCGTGAATGTGTCGTCTTTCTGACCTGAGCCATGCGTCAACTCCTTGCAGCTCCATCGAAAACGGATGTTCTCGGCAGCTGTTCCTATGGGAACCCAGCCTCGTCGCAAACGTTGTCGCAGGTGGCAGGCGGAATGCCGCATCCCCATCATCGGATCGACCCCGTCCACGCTATGTGAACCGGGGCCGCTTCCATTGATCAGACACAACAACGCGATGGAATTGCAGCAAAGCCCAGCGCTGAATTATGAATCTGCGATCTCGGCGGTGGCGACGGATCGCGTCGTCGAGACCAGCATTCCCTCGCGCCTCGATGCGCTGCCGTGGAGCGGCTTTCACACGCGCGTCGTGCTCGCACTCGGCATCACCTGGATCCTTGATGGACTCGAGGTGACGCTGGCCGGCGCGCTCTCGGGCGCGCTGAAGCAGAGCCCCTCGCTGCATTTCTCCAATCTGGATCTTGGCATCGCCAATTCCGCCTATCTTGCCGGCGCGGTGCTGGGTGCGCTCGGCTTCGGCTGGCTCACCGACCGCATCGGCCGCAAGAAATTGTTCTTCATCACGCTTGCGCTCTATCTCTCGGCGACGGCTGCGACTGCTCTGTCATGGGATATCGCGAGCTACGCGCTGTTTCGTTTCCTCACCGGCGCCGGCATCGGCGGCGAATACACCGCGATCAATTCGACCATCCAGGAGCTGGTGCCGGCGCGCTATCGCGGCTGGACCGATCTCATCATCAACGGCAGCTTCTGGATTGGCGCTGCGATGGGCGCGGTGGCGGCCATCGTGCTGCTCGATCCGGCCGTGATCGGTCCCGATCTCGGCTGGCGCCTCGCTTACCTGATCGGCGCGACCGTAGGGCTCGTCGTGCTCTTGATGCGGATGTGGATTCCGGAGAGTCCGCGCTGGTTGATGATCCACGGCCGACCCGACCAGGCGCATGCCATCGTCGACGAAATCGAATGCTCGGTGATCGGACAAGGCCAGGATACGAGCGACGGACGCTTTGCGAAGATCCGCCTGAAGATGCGCGATCACACGCCGATCCCCGAGGTCGTCCACACGCTGTTCTCGGCCTATCGTCAGCGCGCGCTGGTCGGCCTCGTGCTGATGAGCGCGCAGGCGTTCTTCTACAACGCCATCTTCTTCACCTTCGCGCTGGTGCTGACCGATTTCTACGGCATCAGCGCCGATCATGTCGGCTGGTACCTGCTGCCCTTCGCCGCCGGCAACTTCCTCGGTCCGCTGCTGCTCGGCCGCCTGTTCGACACGCTCGGCCGCCGCACCATGATCGTGTTCACCTATGGCGTATCGGGCTTGTTGCTGGCGCTGTCAGGCTATCTGTTCTCGATCGGCGCGCTCAGCGCGCAGGGGCAGACCGTGGCCTGGATGGTGATCTTCTTCTTCGCCTCGCCGGCGGCGAGCGCGGCCTATCTCACCGTCAGCGAGAACTTTCCCTTGGAGGTTCGCGCGCTGGCGATCGCAGTGTTCTATGCAGTCGGCACCGGCATTGGCGGCGTGATCGGGCCTGCACTATTCGGCGCGCTGATCGACACGGGATCACGCACCAGCGTGTTCGCCGGCTATCTGCTGGGGGCAGTCCTGATGATCGCGGCCGCGATCGTGGCGTGGCGCTATGCCGTCTCGGCAGAGCGCAAATCGCTCGAACAAATCGCACGGCCGCTTGCCTTTATGGAGTAGACTATGAAATCGGAACTTGCGGAAATGGCATTGGACGAGAAGCTCACCATCCCTGGTGACGACGAGACGCCGGAAACGGTGCCGGTGCCGCATGCGCTCGTGCCGCATCTGGACGAGACCGCGATCCTGCTCGACATCGACGGCACGCTGCTCGACCTGATGCCGACGCCGCGCGAGGTGTGGGTGCCGCCGGGGCTGTCGGACACGCTCAATCGTCTGGTGGAACGCACCTCCGGCGCGCTGGCGCTGGTCAGCGGCCGCTCGCTCAATGACATTGACCTGATCTTCGCGCCCGACGTGTTTCGCGCCGTCGCCGGTCACGGCGCCGAGATGCGGCTGTCGGTGGACAGCGAAGCCGATGACGTCCACGCGCCGCCGCTGGACAAGGAGCTGAAGCGGCGGCTGGCTGCGATCGCCAAGCTCAGCCCGGGAATTCTGCTCGAGGACAAGGGCTATTCGCTGGCACTGCATTACCGCCTTGCGCCGCATGCGGAGAAGGCGATCTACGAATCCGTGTCGCTGATCCGCGCCGATCTGCCCAATGCGCCGATCGAGGTGCTGCCTGGCAAATTCGTCTGCGAGATCAAGCATTCCGGCTTCACCAAGGCGAGCGGTGTGCACGAATTGATGCAGCATGAGCCATTCAGGGGACGTCGTCCTCTGTTCATCGGTGACGACGTCACGGATGAGACCGTGTTCGCGATCATGCCTGATATGGACGGGCTCGCCTTCTCGGTCGGCCGCCGCGCCATGGGTGTGAATGGTCACTTCGATGCGCCGAGCGATGTGCGTGCGTTCCTTGCGCGCCTGCTCGATCCGAGGTGAAACAAAGGCAGAGCCACCTCGCGGACATAATGCCCGGCAGTATCGTTGCGCATCGCAATGCATGCTGCGCAACACAAATCGCAAAAAGCTGATGAATCGTCGGGTTCCGCGAAGGAAGCCAGTTCCAACGCGCATGCCCGATTTTGGTTTCAATTCGTTGAAACGATGATCCGGAACCATATTGATGAACGGCAGTTAAACGGGCTGGAATGAAACAGGAGGGGACGACCTGTGAACTTAGTTGTCGTTTCAAATCGCGTCGCGCGCGGCAAACCCAATGAACCCATGACGGGCGGCCTCGCGGCGGCCTTGCTGCCGGTGGTGGAACATTCGGGGGCCATTTGGGTGGGTTCTTCAGGCCGCGTGCGTGATGGCCATCAGAAGGAACCGTTCGCCGAGATTGAAGCACTGGGTTCGGGCGCGATTGCGACGCTGGATCTGCCGGCGGCACATTACGGCGGCTATTACGAAGGCTTTGCTAATTCAGCGTTGTGGCCGGCACTGCATTCGCGCAGCGATCTGATCCGCGTCTCGCGCGAGGACTATGTCAGCTATCGCGAGGTCAACGCCTTCATGGCGCGCGCCTTGATGCGTTTCCGAAAAGCAAAAACCGCGTTCTGGGTGCAGGATTATCACTTCCTCGCGCTCGGCGCAGAACTGCGTAGTCTCGGCGTCGGCGATCCCATCGGTTTCTTTCTTCATACGCCGTGGCCGGTCGCCGCGGTGGTGCAGGGCGTGCCCAATCATCGCGAGCTGATCACGGCGATGCTGGCCTACGATCTGCTCGGTTTCCAGACCAATGAGGACTGCCAGAACTTCCTCGCTTATGTCGGCGGCGAGCTCGGCCTCGGCATCGAGAACGGTGTTGCGATCTCTCAGCATGGCCGCACGCGCTGTGAAGTGTTTCCGATCGGCATCGATGCGGAAAAGTTCGCGCAATATGCGGCGAAGTCGGTCTCGCATCCCGACGTGTCGCGGCTGCGGCGCAGCCTCAATGGCGAGCGCCTCGCGATCGGCGTCGACCGCCTCGACTATTCGAAAGGCCTCGTCAACCGCATCAGTGCATTCGACCGGCTCTGGACGGAGCATCCGCAGTTTGCGCGCAGCATCTCGCTGCTCCAGATCGCGAACCCCTCGCGAGGTGGCATCGAGGCCTATGGCAACCTCCAGAACGAGGTCGCGCGCCTCGTCACCGACGTCAACGGTCGTCACGGCGAAGTGGACTGGACGCCGATCCGCTATTTGAACAAGGGTTTTAGCCAGACCGTGCTCGCTGGCCTCTACCGCACGGCGCAAATCGGCGTGGTGACGCCGCTGCATGACGGCATGAACCTCGTTGCCAAGGAATACGTCGCCGCGCAAAACCCAGCCGATCCCGGCGTGCTGGTGCTATCGAAGTTCGCGGGCGCGGCCAACGAGCTCGACACCGCCTTGATGGTCAATCCGCACGACATCGACGGCATGGCGCGCGCGGTCGCGGTCGCGGCCTCAATGCCGCTCACCGAGCGCAAGATGCGCTGGGACGTGATGATGAAGAAGCTGCGCGGCCACACCATCCAGCAATGGTCGACCGACTTCGTGGCTGAGCTTGAGAAATGTCGGACCGAAAAGGCCGCCGTTGTCCCGCTCGCAGCGCAGCCGCCGCAGGCGCTGCGCTGGCTGAAGTCGGCGATCTCAGGTGTGCGGTTGATCTAGTTCTTTTCCCTTGCCCGTTTTTTACGGGGAGAGGGGGCCGCACGTGATTTATGAAAGGACCTGTACCTCCTTGCCCGGATCGCGCCGGACGATGCTTCGCATCGCCGGGGCGATGCGACCGTCCTCGCTTGCGGGCGAGGTGAAGAATAGCCCCGCGAAACCCGCTTCCCCAAATTAGTTATATCCTATAATGATTGGCGGAAGCGTTGACCGGCCGGTCCACAATGGCCGGGGAGGAGTTCGCCAAATGACATTCATCTATCCCACGGACAGCAACAAGGCGCATCCGCTGCCGCTGTCGCCCGAGTACAAGAGCTCGATCAAGCGCGCGCCGAACAAGCCCTTGATCCCGATGCGCCACACCCTGTCGGAACTGACCGGTCCGGTCTATGGCCACGAGACCGTGCGCGAGGGCGACAACGATCTCACCCATCAGCACAGTGGCGAGCCGCTCGGCGAACGCATCATCGTGCACGGCCACGTCCGCGACGAGGACGGCCGCGGCGTGCCGAACTCGCTGGTCGAGATCTGGCAGGCCAATTCCTGCGGTCGCTATGTCCATGTCCGTGACCAGCACCCGGCGCCGCTCGATCCAAATTTCACGGGCGCCGGCCGCACCGTGAGCGATGCCTCCGGTTATTACCGCTTCGTCACCATCAAGCCGGGCGCCTACCCCTGGGGCAATCATCACAATGCGTGGCGGCCTGCGCACATCCACCTCTCGGTCTTCGGCCATTCCTTCGTCACGCGCCTCGTGACGCAGATGTATTTCCCGAACGATCCGCTGTTCCCGTTCGACCCGATCTTCAATTCGGTGCCGGACGAGAAGGCGCGGGCGCGGATGGTCTCCTCGTTCGATCTCGAGAACACAAAGCCGGAATGGGCGCTCTGCTACCGCTTTGACATCGTGCTGCGCGGCCAGAACGCCACGCCTATGGAGAACCATTAAGTGCAGGATTCTGTGAAGCCCAACGGTATCACCCCATCGCAAACCGTCGGCCCGTTCTTCAAGTACGGCCTGACGCCAAACGGCGAATACGCCTGGAACGACGCGTTCACCAACTCGACACTGACGCCCGACGTCACGGGCGACCGCATCCGCATCGAGGGCCGGGTGTTCGACGGCGACGGCATCGTCGTACCGGATTGCATGCTGGAGATCTGGCAGGCGGACGCACAGGGCCGCTTCGCCGACCCGCAGGACAAGCGTGCGCTGCCGAATGCGAGCTTCCGCGGCTTTGCCCGCTGCGGCACCGACAAGGACGGCAATTATTCCTTCGACACCATCAAGCCGGGCGCGGTGCCCGATCCCGAGGGCAAGTCGCAGGCGCCGCACATCCTCCTTGCGGTGTTCGGGCGCGGCATGCTCAGGCATCTCTATACCCGCATCTATTTCAGCGACGAGGCCGGCAACGCCGCCGACCCCGTGCTGGCGCTGGTGCCCACTGAGCGCCGCGCCACGCTGGTCGCGACGCGCGAGGCCGGCAAAGCGGTCTACCGCCTCGACCTGCGGCTCCAGGGCGACGACGAGACGGTGTTCTTCGACGTTTAACTCCCGCCTCGTCCCGGATCCGCGCGTGCCTGAGGCGCGCTGGTCCGGGACGACGGCCGGTGCGGAGTATCGGCAGCCCCCACTGACCGTTTTCCCGTAGTTTCCCGGAGTTCGCGCGGTGCAATTTCCGCGCGTAGCAATCCCGTGTTTACCGCAGTCGTTTAGGATCCATTTGGATTTCGACGTGCGGCATTGGATTGTTCCATGAAAATTCGTCTTTCGCTTTCTTCTGCGATCATTGCATTCGGCATTTTCCTGGCCCTCGGTTTCACGGCCGTGGTCTCCACCAGTCTCTATACGCTACGCGAGCTCAAGGTCGGCGGCCCGCTCTATTCCGACATCAAGCTCGGCAACGACCTCATCGCCGACATCCTGCCGCCGCCGGAATACGTCATCGAAGCCTATCTCGAGGCCACCCTCGCCATGCGCGAGCCGGACCAGCTCGCGGCCCATGGCGAGCGCCTGGTTCAGCTCCGCAAGGATTACGACGAGCGCAAGGCATTCTGGGTCTCCTCCAGCCTCTCGGCAGATCTGAAGACCGCGCTGGTGTCGAAATCCGATGCCGAGGTGCAGAAATTCTGGAAGGCGTCCGACCAGCTCCTGCCGGCCCTCAAGGCCAAGGACGCGGCCGCCTCCGAGCACGCCTATGCACAGCTCAAGGATGCCTACACCGCGCATCGCACCGTCATCGACAGCATCGTCGAGAACGCCAACAAGCAGAATACCGCCATGGAGAAGCTGGCCGCGGACCGCGACAGTTCGATGCTCTACATCCTCCTCGGCGTCTCCGCCGCTGTCCTCGCCTTCATCGCCGCGGGCCTGCTCGGCGTTGCACTCGGCGTGGTGCGCCCGATCGTACGCATGACTGATACGATGCAGAAGCTCGCGACCGGCGATCTCGCCGCCGACATTCCTTTCGCGCACCGCCGGGACGAGGTCGGCTCGATGGCGGGTGCACTCCTGGTGTTCAAGCAGGCGGCGGTCGAGAATTCCCGCCTGCGCGAGGAGCAGTTGCGGCAGGAACAGGAGGCCGCACTCGCCAAACGCGGCGCCCTGCAGCAGATGGCGGCGACCGTCGAGCGCGAGACCGGCCGGTCGGTCGACACCGCGAGCGCGGCGACGCATGGCGTGGAGCGGGCCGCCACCAGCCTGTCCGAGATCGCAAGTTCGCTCTCCGCGCAGTCGCAGGCGGTCGCCGCGGCCTCCACCCAGGCGCTCGGCAGCTCGCAGACCGTCTCGGCTGCGGCCGAAGAGCTGAGCGCCTCGATCCGAGAGATCGCGAGCCAGGTCGCGCGGACCAGCACGGTTACCAAATCTGCGGTCGCCGGCCGCGAGCAGGCGCGCTCGACCATTCAGGCGCTGGCCGGGTCGGTGAAGAAGATCGCCGAGGTCTCCGATCTGATCGGCGGCATTGCCGGCCAGACCAACCTGCTCGCGCTCAACGCCACGATCGAGGCGGCGCGCGCCGGCGAGGCCGGCCGCGGCTTCGCGGTGGTCGCCGCCGAAGTGAAATCCTTGTCCGATCAGACCGCCAAGTCCACCGAGGAGATCGGGCGGCTGATTGCCGAGATCCAGACCTCGACGCAGGCCGCGGTCGATGCCGTCGAGACCATGGGAGGCCACATCGTCGAGATCGACGGCGTCGCGACCTCGGTTGCCGCCGCGATGGAAGAACAGGATGCCGCGACGCGGAAGATCACGCGGTCGATCTCCGAATCGGCGTCCGCGGCACAGGAGGTCTCGGCCAAGATCGGCAATGTCAGCCGCGACGCCGCCTCGGTGAACGAGCGCGCCGCAGAGGTCAGGCAGGCGATCGCCGGCATGGCGGCCAATCTCGAACAGCTGCGGTCGGTGGTGGTGCGAACCGTGCGCGACTCGACTGCCGCGGCTTGACGCCCGGCATCAACTCGGCCGCTGGTGTGTGGGGTTATGATCGTGCAGTATGGCGCGGGACAGGGGCATCGTGGTTATGACATCCCCACAATTGCCGGCGGTCATTGAGCCCGCCCGACTGACGGCCGCGCTACGCAGAGGCGGCGTGCTGGACGCTGGCGCGGTCCGCGAGGTGAAGGTGCTGCATCAGCGTGACACCGTCGTGTCACACATTGCCCGCCTTGGACTGCGCTATGTCGGCGAATCGGCCGGCGCGCCGCAATCGCTGATCCTCAAGACGCCACATGCCGACTTTGCCAAGACGCTTGCCGATGGCGGCCGGCACGAGGTGGCCTTCTATACGAAGCTCGCACCGAACATGCCGTGGGGGTTGGTGCCGCGCTGCTTCGACGGACGCTTCGACGAGCCGGGCGGGACCTGGCATCTCCTGCTCGAGGACCTCACCGATAGCCATGAGATCGCAACCCAATGGCCACTGCCGCCGTCGCGCGAGCAAATAGTCGCGATGGTCACCACGCTCGCGCGTTGGCATGCGGCCTGGTGGGACCATCCCGATCTCGGCGACACGATCGGCACCTGGGCGAGCCCCGAAGACAGCGCGCAGCACATGGAGACCTTTGCCGGCCATTACGACCGGTTCGCCGATCTGCTCGGCGATCGCCTCAGCGAAGAACGCCGGCTCCTCTATCGTCGCCTGATCGACCAGTCGGCCCGGCTATCCGAGCGCTACCATTCGCGCCGTAACCTCAGCATCACCCATGGCGATGCCCATACCTGGAATTTTTTCCTTCCGCGCGCTGGCGTTGCCGACACCGTGCGCATCTTCGATTTCGACCTGTGGGGCGTCAATGTCCCGACCAACGACCTTGCTTACATGATGGCACTTCATTGGTTTCCGGAGCGCCGGCAGGCGCTCGAGCGCCCCCTGCTCAATCTCTACCACGAGACATTGCTCGCAAGCGGCGTCACCGGATACACGCGCGGCGCGCTCGATCGTGACTACCGCTTGTCGGTGCTCTGGCACATCACCAAGCCGGTCTGGCAATGGGCCATCAACATCCCGCCGGTGATCTGGTGGCACCATCTGGAGCGGATCATGATGGCGGTCGAGGATCTGGGGTGCGAGGAGTTGTTGGGGTAGGCGGTGCGCCGCTCCCTCGTGAGGCGCGATGACGGCTCAACCTTCTCGGTGTCGTCCCGGCGAAGGCCGGGACCCATACTCCCAGGGAGAGGTTGTAGCGTGAGCTGCCAACTCCGAGTCTTCGCCAAACTCAATCTGGTGGTTATGGGTCCCGGCCTTCGCCGGGACGACGACGTACCTACTCCATCACCGCGTGCTCCGGCCCCGCGGCCTGCTTGCGCAGTGTGGCCTTGGTCGAGCCGATCAGCAAAGCGAGCGGGATGGTGCAGAGGATGAAGACCATTACCAGCTGGTAATCGTGCGCGAAGGCGATGATCTGCGCCTGCACGCTGACCATTCTGTCGGCCATGGCGCGGCCGGCGTCGGTGGAGAGATTGATCATGCCGCTGACGCTGGGCATCTGGAGCGCGTGGTTGAACGGGTTGATGTGCTCGGAGAGGATCGCGTAGGTCCGCCGCGTTCCCTGCGTCAGCTCGGCGATGACGACGGAAATGCCGACCGAGCTCGCGACGTTGCGCATCAGGGTCAGCATCGCGGTGCCGTCGGTGCGCAAATCGTTCGACAGCGTCAGGAACGCCACGGTCGAGAGCGGCACGAAGACGAGGCCGAAGCCGAAGCCCTGGATGACGCTGACGGTGACGATCTCAGGCACCTGGGTCAGGTCGGTCCAGCCGGTCATCTGGAACAGCGAGCCTGCAGTCAGCGCCAGCCCTGTGATGATCAGCGTGCGCGCCTCGAAATAACGCATCATGCGGCCGACCAGCATCATGGCGAAAAAGGTGCCCAAGCCGCGGCTCGCCAGCAGCAGGCCGGCGGTGATGATGGGATAGCCGATCACGTTCTGCATGTAGGGCGAGGCCAGCGCCATGGTCGAGAACAGCACGAGTCCCATCACGATCATGAACACGCAGCCGGTGACGAAGTTGCGATCCCGAAACAGCGCGAAGCGGATGAACGGCGTTGAGGTCGTGAAGGAATGCGCGAGGAAGAAGTAGAAGGCGATGGCGGAGACGATGAACTCCGCCAGGATCTCGTTGGATTCCAGCCAGCCCAGCTGCTCGCCGCGGTCGAGCGCGAGCTGAAGCGCGCCGATCGCGATCGCCAGCGCGGCGAAGCCGAACCAGTCGAATTTGAGGCTGAAATCCTTCCGGGTCTCGTCCATGAAGACGATCAGCCCGAGCACGGTGATGGCGCCGAACGGCAGGTTGACGAAGAACACCCAGTGCCAGGAATAGGTCTCGGTCAGCCAAGCGCCCAGCGACGGGCCCATGATCGGGCCCATCATCACGCCCATGCCCCAGATCGACATCGCCTTGGCGCGCTCCTGGAGCGTGTAATAGTCGAGCATCACCGATTGCGACAGCGGCACCAGGGCGGCGCCGAACACGCCTTGCAGCAGGCGGAACAGCACCATCTGGTTGATGTCCTGCGCGAGGCCGCACAGCACCGACGCCATGGTGAAGCCGGCCGAGCAGATGATGAAGATGCGCTTGCGGCCGAAGCGGTTGGCGATCCAGCCCACCGGCGCCGTCATGATCGCGGCGGCGACGATGTAGGAGGTCAGCACCCAGTTGATCTGGTCCTGCGAGGCCGAGAGCGTGCCTTGCATATAGGGCAAAGCGACATTGGCGATGGTGGTGTCCAACGCCTGCATGATGGTCGCGGTCATGGCGCAGATCGTCACCATGTTCCGGCGCAGGCCGGGGACCATCAGGTTGGCGTGGGGACCGGACATCGGATCAGTCCTTGTCGTGGTCTTGGCCCGCGGTCGCCGACAGGCCAAACAGGCCGGCGAGTGAGCGCCGGTGGCCGGTGTCAATGGTGGCGTAGACGCTCATGCCGGCCTTCAGCTTCCGCACGTATTTGTCGGTCTCGTCGAAATAGATCCTGACAGGCACGCGCTGCACCACCTTGACGAAATTGCCGGTGGCGTTCTGCGGCGGCAGGATCGCGAATTGCGCGCCGGTGCCGGGCGAGAGCGAGCCGATCTTGCCCTTGAAGACGTGGTTCGGGAACGCGTCGACCTCGAGCGTGACCGGCTGTCCTTCGGTGACGTAGGTGAGGTCGCTCTCCTTCGGGTTGGCGTCGACCCAGGGATGAGCGACGTCGATGATGGAGAACACAGGCGCGCCGGCGGCAACGTAGCGGCCGAGCTGAATCTGCTCGACCTGCGTCGCCACGCCGTCCATCGGCGCGCGCAGCACGGTGTGGTCGAGGTTGCGCTGGGCGTCGTCCAGCTTGGCTTTTGCCTGCGCGTAAGGCGGGAACTGCTCCAGCGGCAACGCGGGATCGCCGAGCAATTGCGTCTTGGCATTGGAGAGCTGCTGCTTGATGAATTGTGCCTGCGCGCCCGCGGTGACCAACGCATTCGCCGCGTTGTCGAGATCGAGCTGGGAGCCGTAATTGTTCTTCACCAGCGCCTGCTTGCGCTCGACGTCGCGCTGCTTGAGGTCGACGCCCTGCTGGGCGAGGTTGAGCATGTCGCCATAGATCTTGATGTTGGCAACGAGGTTGTCGTAGGTCGTGCGGGCCTGTGCGAGCTGCGCCTTGGCTTCATCCACCGCGTGACGGAAGGGAACGGGGTCGATCTCGAACAGCTCGTCGCCTTGCTTGACGACTTGACCTTCTTTCACGACCACTTTCTGGATCTTGCCTGAGATGTCGGGCGTCACCAGCACCTTCTGCGCGCCGACATAGGCGTCGTCGGTGCCGACATAGCGGCCGCCATGCAGATAAAAGGTGATGCCGCCGATGGCGATGATGACAGGCAGGACGACCAGGAGCAGGAAGCGGCGATAGCGGCGCAGGCCCGCCACCAAGCGGCGGCGCGGATCGCTGCCGGCTTTCTTGGTCGGCTTGCCGCTGTCGCTCTTCTGCTCGGGCTGGAACTTGAGAACCTGATCAGCCATAGCGCTGCTCCCTACGCGCTTGTTCCGCGCCGCTGGTCTGGGTCGCGTTCCGCACGTTTTCCTTGATTGTTTCGAGTTGGGTGAGGAGGCGGTGCGCATCGGCCGGGGCGATGCCGTCGAGCGCGTTGGCGGTGATTTCGGACCGGAGCCCGCTCATCCGGCCGAGCAGCTGCCGGCCCGCCTTCTTCAGGTACAGGCGCTTGACCCGGCGGTCCGAGGCGTCGCTGCGGCGTTCGATCCAGTCATTGTCGCAGAGCTTGTCGATCAGGCGTGTCAGCGTGATCGGCTGCACCTCCAGGAGCTCGGCGAGCTCCGACTGCTTCATGCCCTCGCTGCGCTCCACCTTGGCCAGCACCGCCCATTGCGCGCGGGTGATGCCGAAGCGCGACGCCTCCTTGTCGGCATAGACGCGCAGCAGGCGATAGAGCTCGGCGAGCGTGAACAGGAAGTTCTGGTCGACAGACCCGCGGGTCATGAGCTTTATCTCCAATAAGCCTGCAATATAATAAGCAAGCTTATGATTATTCCAGGGCGGATTGATGCGACTCTGTCCCGCAGCGAGAGCATGGCTGACAGCCGCAGTGGCGGTCGCGCTTTGGGTTCCCTCGCCGAAATGCTAGAAGATGGGCCGCATGACCCTCGCAAAGCCGGCATTCCCCGCGCCTGACCACGATCACGGCCGCTGCACTGCGGATGCGCTGGCGCATGCCGAACAGGTCTGCGAGCAGCGCGCACAGAAATTCACGCCGATACGCCGTCAGGTGCTCGGGGCGCTGCTCTCCAGCCACCGCCCGCTCGGCGCCTATGAGGTGATCGACGAGCTCGCCAAGTCGATGGCGCGACCGGCGCCGATCACGATCTATCGTGCCCTCGATTTCTTGATGGCCAACGGCCTCGTGCATCGCATCGAGAGCCGCAACGCCTATCTCGCCTGCGCCGCCCATGACCACGACGCGACCTCGGCCGTCGCGTTCCTGATCTGCGAGCGCTGCGGCCTGGTCGGCGAGATCCCGTCGGCCTCCTTCGCCAAGGACCTTAATGCCGCCGCGCGCAGCTCAGGCTTCGCCCCCAAATTGTCCGTGGTGGAGATCACGGGCGTCTGCACCCATTGTCAGAAAGCTGCCTAAGAGGATGCAATCGGCTCGAGCCAAAGTGCCGGTATTTACCTCTCCCAGAGGGAGAGGTCGCGCCCAACGGGTCGCGCCGAAGGCGCGCCCGATGACAGGCTCCGGCGCGGGTGAGGGGCTTCGCTCTCTCATGGGAGACCTGCGCCCCCTCACCCGATTTGCTGCGCAAATCGACCTCTCCCCGCTGGGGAGAGGTGAAGAGCCCACCGTCCGATCGCTCAAGCAATAACGGCATAAAGCCGAATTTTTCGGGAAGACATGTCCTCACCACAAGCCATACCGTCCGCTGGCCGTCCCCTCAGTGCCGGCGCCATCGCCTTGATGCTGATGCTGTGCCTGACCTGGGGGTTCAACCAGATCGCGGTGAAGCTGGTGCTGCCGGACATCCCGCCGATGCTCCAGGCCACGATCCGCTCGATGGGCGCGCTGCCGGTGCTGTTCATCATCGGCACCCTGCGTGGCGTCAATTTCTTCGAACGTGACGGTACCTGGAAGCCCGGCCTCATCGCCGGACTGATGTTCGGCATCGAGTTCGTTCTGATCTTCCAGGGCCTGCGCTTCACGCCGGCGTCGCGCGCGGTCGTGTTCCTCTACACCGCCCCGTTCTTCGTCGCGCTCGGCTCCTACCAGGTGCTCGGCGAGCGGCTCGGCGGTACGCAATGGCTGGGGCTCGCCGTGAGCTTTGCCGGCGTCGCGCTTGCCATCGGCGTGCCGCAGCCGGATGTCGATGCCAAGGTGTTGCTCGGCGACCTCATGATCGTCGGCGGCGCGGCGTTGTGGGCGGCGACCACGCTGGTCGCCAAGGGCACGCGGCTGCGCTTCGCCGCGCCCGAGAAGGCGCTGGGCTACCAGGTCGCGACCTCGATCCCGATCCTGGGGCTGGCAGCCTGGCTGTTCGGCGAATCCATCACGCACACGCCGGCGCCACTATCGCTCGCCCTCATGGCCTTCCAGGCGATCTGGGTGGTGGGAACCACGTTCACGCTTTGGTTCGCGCTGGTGAAGGCTTATTCGGCCAGCAAATTGTCGGCTTTTACCTTCATCACCCCTTTGTTTGGCGTGGTCGGTAGCTATTTCATCATGCACGACACCTTAAGCCTGACATTCGGGGCCGCCGCGGTCCTTGTAATTGCTGGGCTTTTTCTGGTTAACCGTCCGAGCCAAACGGCTGCGGCGCCGGGTGATGCATTGCTGAACGTCACCAAAACCTGATATTTGGACCCCATGAACAAGCTCGAAAACACCATCGATTCCGATCTCGCAGGCCCCGCGCCCCGGCACCGGACCACCCAGGTCAAGGTCGGCGACGTCTCAGTGGGCGGCGGTGCGCCGATCGTCGTGCAGTCGATGACCAACACCGACACCGCCGACGTCGACGGCACCATGGCCCAGGTCGCAGCGCTCGCGCGCGCCGGCTCCGAAATGGTTCGCATCACCGTGGACCGCGAGGAAGCCGCTGCCGCCGTTCCACACATCCGCGACGGCCTCGCCAAGCGCGGCATCACCACGCCCTTGATCGGCGACTTCCACTATATCGGCCACAAGCTGCTCGCGGCCTATCCGGCCTGCGCCGAGGCGCTCGCCAAATACCGCATCAATCCCGGCAATGTCGGCTTCAAGGACAAGCGCGACACCCAGTTCGCCGACATCATCGAGATCGCGAACAAGAACAACAAGCCGGTGCGCATCGGTGCCAATTGGGGCTCGCTCGACCAGGAACTGCTCACCAAGCTGATGGACGAGAACGCGGCCTCGGCCAATCCACGCGACGTGCGCGCGGTGACGCGCGAGGCCATGGTGCAGTCGGCGCTCTTGTCGGCCGCGCGCGCCGAAGAGCTCGGCATGCCGAAGAATCGTATCATCCTCTCGGCCAAGGTCTCGGCGGTGCAGGATCTGATCGCGGTCTACCAGGATCTCGCCAGCCGTTCCGACTACGCTATCCATCTCGGTCTGACCGAGGCCGGCATGGGCTCGAAGGGCATCGTGGCGTCCTCGGCCGCGCTCGGCATCCTGCTGCAGCAGGGGATCGGCGACACCATCCGCATCTCGCTGACGCCGGAGCCTGGCGGCGACCGCACCCGTGAGGTGCAGGTCGGCCAGGAGCTGCTCCAGACCATGGGCTTCCGCACCTTCGTGCCGCTGGTCGCGGCGTGTCCCGGCTGCGGCCGCACCACCTCGACCACGTTCCAGGAGCTGGCCCGCTCGATCCAGGATTTCATCCGCGACGAGATGCCGAACTGGAAGACGAAATATCCCGGCGTGGAAGAGCTCAACGTCGCGGTGATGGGCTGCATCGTCAACGGCCCCGGCGAATCCAAGCACGCCAATATCGGCATCTCGCTTCCCGGCACCGGCGAAGCGCCGGCCGCCCCGGTGTTCGTCGACGGCAAGAAGTTCCGCACCTTGCGCGGCCCCACGATCTCCGCCGACTTCAAGGCGCTCGTGATCGACTACATCGAGCAGCGCTACGGCCAGGGCGCCAAGGTGCCGGTGACCGCGGCGGAGTAGTTTTCTCTACTCTCGCCCCACACACCTCCGTCGTCCCGGACAAGCGCGCCTCAAGCGCGCGCAGATCCGGGACCCATAACCACAGAGTCTGTGGTTATGGCAGGTCGTCACTCCGAGTCTTCGCCAAACCTAACCCTGTGGTTATGGGTCCCGGATCTGCGCTTACGCTGTCCGGGACGACGGCCATGTTTGCGGTGCAGATTGCACATCCATCACCGCGCGCTACCATGCTCTCAATCAAAATGATCGGGAGACACGCCATGAGCTCACTCGCCGGCAAGCAAGGTCCGCGCTATCGCCACACCGCCGATGACGGCGCCCCTTATGAGACCATCGCGGTCGAAAAGCTCACGCCCATCATCGGCGCGGAAATCTCCGGCGTCGACATCGGCAGGCTCGTCGAGGGCGATAGCCGCTCCAACCGGCAGATGGACGAAATCCACCGCGCGCTCGCCGAAAACCTCGTGATCTTCTTCCGCGATCAGCACATCACGCCACAACAGCATCTCGCCTTCGGCCGCAAGTTCGGCGAGCTGCATTTTCATCCGGCCGCACCGCATGAAGACGAAGACCCGGCGCTGATGAAGATCTATGCCGACAAGGACTCGCCGCGCGCCAATGGCGAGGGCTGGCATTCGGATGTGTCCTGCGATCTCGAGCCGCCGATGGGCTCGATCCTCTACATCAAGCAATGTCCGCCGCGCGGTGGCGACACGCTGTTCGCCAACATGTATGCGGCCTATGACGCTCTCTCGGATCGCATGAAGGCCTATCTCGACGGGCTCACGGCGCTGCATGACGGCGAGCCGATCTATCGCGGCCTCTACGCCAATTACGGCGTCGCCGACCGTCCCTCCTATCCGCATGCCGAGCACCCGGTGGTGCGCACGCATCCGGTCACGGGCAGGAAGGCGCTCTACGTCAACCGCGGCTTCACCCGCCACATCAACGGCATCCCGCGCGACGAGAGCGACGCGATGCTCGCTTATCTCTACCAGCACGCCGAGAACCCGCTGTTCCAATGCCGCTTCCGCTGGACCGAGAATGCCATCGCCTTCTGGGACAACCGCTGCACCCAGCACCGCGCGATGTGGGACTACTGGCCGCATACGCGCTCGGGCACGCGGGTGACGGTGAAGGGGGAGCGGCCGGTGTGAGGAGGTCGTGGCGCTCCATCGCCGCTATCGCCATTTCGCTGATCCCGTTCTTGCTCTTGTCGGTTGACGATAGCCAGGCGGCCCGGACGCGGAAGGCTGCAAAGACGCAAATGAGGGCGGCTGCGCCGGCCAAATGCGAGATGCCGAAATTCCGGATCGTCGTGGATGTCGGACACACCCCGGACTCCTACGGCGCGTTGAGCGCGCGCAATGATCCGGAGTTCGGCTTCAACTTCCGTCTCGCAAGTCTCATCGCGGCAAGACTCAAGTCAGAAGGCTTTGCCGCAACTCGCCTGCTCGTCACGGATGGCAAGGCGAGGGCGAGCCTGTTCAAGCGAGTCAGTGTCGCGAATGACGGCCGGGCCGATCTGTTCCTCTCGGTCCATCACGATTCGGTGCCGGACAAGCTGCTCGAGAGCTGGGAATTCGACGGCGCCACCAGCTATTTCAGCGACCGCTTTTCGGGACATTCGCTGTTCGTGTCGCACCAGAATCCGCACTTCGCCACCAGCCTGTTGTTGGCCCGGATGATCGGCAGGCAGTTGAAGGAGCAGGGCCTGCACTATGCGAGGCAATATACCCTTCCGGTGATGGGCCGCTACCGGCACCAGCTGCTCGACAAGGACGTCGGCGTCTACCGCTACGACGGGCTCGTCGTGCTCTCGCGGACGAGAAGCGCCGCGGTGCTGCTCGAGGCCGGCTCGATCATCAATCGCGACGAGGAGATGGAAATGAATTCGTCGGAACGGCAGGAAGCAGTTGCGGAGGCCGTTGCGGCCGCCATGAGAGAGTTTTGCGAGCGGCGGTAGATTGCTTCGCTGCGCTCGCAATGACGGCGTGATGCGGCCGGCGGATCTCACTCTTGTCGTCCTGGCTCAGCACTCGCTACGCTCGCTTGTCCAGGACGACAAGGAGACATTGTAGCAGGACGCTACAGCGGCGCGCCCCGATACTCCCTGTTTGCCAAACTCGCCTCCTCCAGATCGAGATCCCGCTCGATCCGCCGCCGCGTCTCGTCGGTGATCTGACCGTCGCGCAAGAGGTCGTGGATGAATTTGCGCTCGGCGACGATCAGTTCCCGGGTCAGCGCGATGCCGGCGGCGGAGACGTCGTGGTGGGTGGGATCGAGCGAATCGGGAAGCTGGTTGATGCGGATCTCGTGGCGGGCCCGAAGGAGCCGCATCACTTCGTCCGATACTTCCTTCTCCGCGGTCAGCGCGTCAAGCGACTTCAGCGCGGCGTCGAGCGCCTGGCGGCGTGCTGCGATCTCGGCCTCGTGCTCGCTGACATGCTCGTTGCGGCCGGCCTCGGCAATGCCGAGCCAGCGCACCACTGGCGGCAGCGTCAGGCCGACGCCGATCAGCGTGATGAGGATGACGCCGAAGGCGACGAACAGAATCAGGTCACGGTACGGAAATGCTTCGCCGTTCGGAAGCGTGAACGGCAGCGCCAGAGCCGCCGCCAGCGACACCGCGCCGCGCACGCCGGTGAAGGCGAGCGTGAACGCCCATTGCCAGGGCGGCGACGGATCGCGCTCGCGCAGCGATTTGCTGAGCATCCGCGGCAGATAGGTCGCGGGATAGAGCCAGGCGAAGCGCGCGATCACGACGATCACCAGAACCACGGCGGTCGCGATCAGGATGTCGTCGAGCGGAAAGGCCTTCGACTTCTCGTAAAGCGCGCGCATCTGGAAGCCGGTGAGCAGGAATAAGAGGCCCTCGATCAAATAGATCACGAGGTCCCAGAAGAAGATGCCCTGCAGGCGCGTCGCGGAAGAAATCAGCAGCGGGCCGTTCCAGCTCACATAAAGCCCGCAAGCGACCGTTGCGATCACTCCGGAGCCGCCGACATGCTCGGGCAGCCAGTAGGAGACGTAAGGCGTGATCAGCGACAGCGTGAGCTCGACCTGCGGATCACCCGACCATTTGCGGAAACGCAGGGAAAGCCACCCGACGCCGATGCCAAAGGCGATCTCGCCGGCGATGATGAGGAGGAATTCGCCGGCCGCCAATGGCAGCGAGAAATGCCCGACCATGATCGCGGCGAGCGCAAAGCGGTAGAGGATCAGCGCGGTGGCGTCGTTGGCGAGCCCTTCGCCCTCGAGCACGACCAGGATCCGGCGCGGCATGTGCAGCCGGCGCGCGATCGCGAGCGGCGCCACCACGTCGGGCGGCGCGACGATGGCCCCCAGCAGGAAGCCGATGGTCCACGGCAGGCCGATCATGTAATGCGTGGCGGCCGCTACCATGGCTGCAGTGAAGATCACCGCGCCGACTGCGAGCAGCACGATCGGGCGCAAATTCTTCTTGAACTCGCGCCAGCTCATGGCGACGCTTGCCGAGTAGATCAGCGGTGGCAGCACCAGCAGCAGCACCAGCTCGGGCGGCAGTTCCACCGATGGCATGCCCGGCACGAAGGCGAGACCGACGCCGGCCAGCATCAGCAGGATGGCGGGCGCGATGTTGAAGCGGCGTGCGGCCAGCGCCACGCCTGCCAGCACGGCCAGCAGGATGAGAAAGGTCTGAAACTTCGCTTCCATGACGGTCTGTCTTGACCCGGAAGCGGCTGCTGCGTCAATGCGCGCGGCTTACGCCAATCGCTCCGCCACCATCCGCCCGATCCGCGCGAACGCCGCCGCGATCTGTGCGGCGCTCGGCGTGCCGCCCTGGGTATAGGCCGCGATCAGGATCGGAGCATCCGGCCGCGGCCACACCACCGCGATATCGCCCGATGCGTCCTTGCCGTTGTTGCCGGTCTTGTCGCCGATCTTCCAGCCTGCCGGCAGGCCGCCGCGCAGCCGGTTTGCGCCGGTCTTGCAGTTCACCATCCATTCGGTGAGCTGCGCGCGCGAGGCCGGCGACAATGCGTCCCCCAGCACCAGGCGGCGCAGGTTTCCGGCCATCGCCGCCGGTGTCGTGGTGTCCCGGGGATCGCCCGGCCGGGAGCGGTTGAGCTCGGGCTCGTTGTGGTCGAGCCGCGAGGTGGTATCGCCGATCGATCGCCAGAACGCGGTGAGCGCGGCCGGCCCGCCGATTCGCGCCAGCAGCAGATTGGCGCAGGTGTTGTCGCTAAGCTCGACGATCGCCTTGCACATCTCAGTGACCGACATTGCGCCGGCCGCGAGATTTTGCTTGGCGACCGGCGCGTACTCCAAGAGGTCGGCCTGGCCGTAAGGAATCATGGCCGCAAGCTGCTCCTCGCCGCGATCGACCCGCGCCAGCACACAGGCCGCGAGCGAGGCCTTGAATGTCGAGCACATGACGAACCGCTCGTCGGCGCGCCAGGCGAGTTTTGCGCCGGTCGCGAGGTTTTCTGCATAGACCCCGATTCGCCCGCCGCTCTCGCGTTCGTATGTTTCGAGCTCAGGCGGCCCATCCGCGGCCAGTGCGGGAGAAGCGGCCATCCCGCACAGCGAGGCGAGCAGGGAGCGACGGTCGAGCAGCATGGGGGACTTTCGGGCGAGTGTGGTAGGGAGATGTAGCCTATGCTTCATCCGCACCGTCATTGCGAGCGCAGCGAAGCAATTCAGAGTCTCTCCGCGGAGGGATTCTGGATTGCTTCGTCGCAAGGGCTCCTCGCAATGATGTGTGGCGGGAGTTGGCCCCGCACTGACGGAGAATGGAAGAGAGCGAGTCCAATTTCGGGCAGCGGAGGGTCGAGAGACTCCCTCACTCCCTCAGATCGTACCGGTACGACTTCGACACGATCTGCCAGCCGTCGGCGAGCTTCATCGCCACCAAATAGTCGGTGAAATAGCGCGGCGGCAATTGGCACCGGGCCTTGATGAAGGCGGTCTTGTCGTCCGAACGGTCGATGGTGACGATGAAATCCTCGCGCGGCTTGCCTTCGGCCTTGCCGGAGGGGCGCTTGCGCACGCGGTCGAGCCAGTCCGGCACGGTCAGTACCTGAAGCTCGCCCTTCTCGACCCAGCGCAGGTCGGCGGAGGGATGGAAGATGGCGCCGAGCTTTTCGGCGTCGCCCTCATAGAGACCGTCGAAATAGGATTGCACGACGGCTTCGACACTTGAACGATTTGGGCTCATGGGTCATCCCTTCGAATGATGGCTTGGAGCGAACTTAGTCGTGCGCATCAAAATGCGCTATGGGTGTCTGTCGCCAATTGCGCGAGGACGCTGAAATGACCGCATCAGAGAAATCGAACGCCCGTATCCTGATCGGCGAATGCTATTGCCGCGCCGTGCGCTTCGAGGTGGCGGATGCGTTCTCCTATGCGATGAACTGCCACTGCTCGAACTGTCGCCGCACCACCGGCGCCGCCTTCAAGCCGTTCGCGGGCATCGCCCAGGACCAGCTCCGCATCGTCAGGGGCGGCGACCAGCGGATCATGTTCGGCGACGACACCACCCATGACGCGCATTGTGCCCGATGCGGCTCGCTGCTCTATTCCCGGGTCCGTGGAGGAGAATGGGTCCATGTCGCCATGGGAACCCTGGTCGATACCCCCTCGATCCGGCCGAGCGCCCACATTTTCGTGGGCTCGAAGGCGCCCTGGCACGAAATCACGGACAATCTGCCGCAATATCGGGAGCACATCGGGGTTGTCTGAGGGAACCCGATCCTCCCGGCGAACCGCGATCCCGCTGGTGCGACAAACAAAAGTGGCCTTTCCGCTTGTCGTTGGTACCTTCGTGACCTCCATCACAAGCGCCCGCGGTGGATCTTGCTAAAGCGGTCCCAAAGGGCCCAAGCGGCCCCGAATTTCGGAAGTCGTGTCATGCGCAATTTGCTCAGACTTTGTCCGGTTCTCCTCGCCCTCGCGCTGCTGCTCGGCGCCCAACCTGCTTTCGCCGGCAAGCGCGTTGCGCTGGTGCTCGCCAATTCGGCCTATCAGCACGCGCCGTCGCTGGCCAATCCCGTCAATGACGGTTCGGTGATGGCGAAGACGCTGAAGGAGGCCGGCTTCGATGTCGTCGATTCCCGGCACGATTTGTCGGCGCTGGATACGCGGCGGGTACTCCGCGACTTTGCGGATGCGACCCGCGATGCCGACATCGCCGTGGTCTACTATGCCGGCCACGGCATCGAGGTCGAAGGCTCCAACTATCTGATCCCCGTCGATGCCAAGCTCGAGCGCGACACCGACGTCTACGACGAGGCGCTTTCGCTCGATCGCATCCTGGTCGCGGTCGAGCCCGCAAAGCAGCTCCGCCTGGTGATCCTGGATGCCTGCCGCGACAATCCGTTCGGCAAGAGGATGAAGCGCACGATTGCCTCGCGCGGCATCGGCCGCGGCCTCGCCCAGGTCGAGCCGACCAGCCCCAATACGCTGATCGCCTATTCGGCCAAGGCCGGTTTCACGGCGCAGGACGGTGACGGCGCCAACAGCCCGTTCACGGTCGCACTGTCGAAGCATCTGACGACGCCGGGCCTCGATGTCCGTCGCGCCTTCGGCTTCGTGCGCGACGACGTGCTCAAGTCGACCGGCAACAAGCAGGAGCCGTTCGTCTATGGCTCGCTCGGCGGCGAGGATGTTCCGCTGGTGCCGGTGAAGATGACGGCTGCGGCCCCCGCGCCTGCGGCGAACCCGCAGGCCGATATCCGCCGCGATTACGAACTCGCGCTCCAGGTCGGCAACAGGGCGGCGTGGGATGCCTTCCTCGCCCAGCATCCCGACGGCTTCTATGCGAGCCTTGCCAAGCTCCAGGTCGAGAAGATCGGCGCCGAGCAGGCCCATTCGGCGGCGATCGCGAAGGCGAAGCAGGCCGAGGCCGAGCGCGATCGTCTTGCCGCGCTCGGCGCCCAGAAGGATGCGCAGGCCAAGGCTGCGGCCGATGCCAAAGCCGCCGAACAGGCGCAGCTTGCTGCCCAGAAAACGAAGGAGCAAGCGCAGCAGCAGGCCGCCGCGGCTGAGCAGCAGCGCGTCAACCTCGCCGCTGCGGCACCGGGCGCAGCGCCGGCCAGCACGGCCGGTCCGGCCGGCACCAACGTCGCCGCGCTGACGCCTGCGACTACGCCGGCCGATCTCAGTCGCTCGGTGCAGACCGAGCTCGGCCGCGTCGGCTGCTTCTCCGGGCAGGCCGACGGCAATTGGAATGCGTCGTCGCAGCGGTCGCTGTCTCAGTTCAACCGTTATGCCGGCACCAAGCTCGACGTGAAGGTGGCGAGCACCGATGCGCTCGATGCGGTCAAGTCGAAACCATCGCGCGTCTGCCCGCTGGTCTGTGAGCACGGCTTCAAGGCCGACGGCGACAAATGCACGAAGATCGTTTGTCGTGAGGGCTATGCGGTCAATGACGACAATGAGTGCGAGAAGCAGCGTGCCGCCAAGCCCGCAACGGCCAAGCGTGTAACTGCCAAGCGCGACGACGGCGATGAGCGTCCCGCACGGCAGCGTCGTCAGTCCGCCGGCGCAGCAGGCGGTTATGGCGCCGCTGCTGCCGCTGGCGCCGGCCGCGCGACAGGCGGCGGGCAGGTCTACTGCAATAGCGGTGGCTGCCGTCCGGTCCATCGCGGCTGCCGTCTCGAATATCGCGGCGGCGGCGGCCCCGGCAACGACGCCAATGCCGAGGTCTGTTACTAGGGATCGCGGTGTCCCCACATGGTCGTCGTGGCGAAAGCCAGGACCCATTACCACCGGCCTTGGTTTTGCGAAGACTTGTGGTTGGCAACTCAGCGCAGCAACTTCTCCCTGGGGTAATGGGTCCTGGCTTTCGCCAGGACGACTCCCTGGAGTGAGTTCAGGTCGCAATTGCGCTTGCCGCGATGTTCACCGTCAGCGCCAGCAACGCCGTGTTGTAGATGAAGGACACGATGCCGTGCGCGGTCGCCGTGCGACGGATGGTCTTGTCGGTGATGCCGACGTCGGAGACCTGCGCGGTCATGCCGATCACGAACGAGAAATAGACGAAATCCCAATAATCGGCGTGGTCTTCCTTGTCGCCGCTCGGAAACTGAAGGCCTCCTGCCGTGCCGTGCCGATAATAATCATGCGCGTAATGCAGCGCGAAGGTCGTGTGCACGGCAGCCCATGACAGTGCGATCGTGGTGATCGCGATCGTCAGCTCCAGGACGCCGCGATGCGACGTGCCGAGCTCGGAGACGATCGCCGCGATGCTGGCGAAGGCGCCGGTCGCCGTCACCAGCAGGATCACGAAGCGGCCGTCGTCCTGCATCGCAGCGGCGCGACGGATGTGCTGGTGGTCGTTGCACAGCATCATCGCATAGACCAGCACGAGATAGACCGCGATCAGCGCGTCCCAGCCGAATAAGAGCCGGGTCACCAGCCGGTGCGTGCCCGGCAGCAGCAGGCAGACGAGGACGCCGACAGCGAGTGCGATGAACGTTCGCGGCCGCGCATAAAGCAGCCGCATCGGCCGCGACATCTGGCGGAAGCGGACGAGGACGGGATCTTCTTTTTGCATGCAGATCGTCCGGTAAGTTCTGAGCGGCATCGCTGGTGCGCTCCCTCCCCCGCTTGCGGGGGAGGGTTGGGGAGAGGGTGTCTCCATAAGCGGGACTTCCCGAGAGGAGAAAGCCCTCACCCGCGCCTTCGGCGCGACCTCTCCCGCAAGCGGGAGAGGTGAAAACCCAACGTCAGTTCTTCCGTTCGGCGACGAATCGCGCCGCGGCTTGCAGCACAGCGGCGCGATCGCCGAAGATCGAGACGGCGCTGTCGGCCCGCGCGAGCAGGTCGCGCACGCGCCGCTTGGCGCCTTCGATGCCGAGCTGGGTGACAAAGGTGGTCTTGCCGAGCGCGGCGTCCTGGCCCGAGGGCTTGCCGAGCGCAGCCGCATCGCCTTCGACGTCGAGCAGGTCGTCCGCGATCTGGAAGGCTTCGCCGAGCGCGCGGCCGTAATCGTCGAGCGCCTGGTATTCTTTCTGCGAGGCTTGGCCGAGGATTGCACCGGCGATGCAGCCATAGCGCAGCAGTGCGCCGGTCTTCATCTGCTGAATACGGGCGACATCGATCGGTTCGTTGCCGCCGAAGCGGCCTTCGCCGGCGAGATCGAGGATCTGGCCGCCGACCATGCCGCCGATACCGGCGCAGCGCGCCAGTGCGCGCGTCAACAGCAGCCGCACATTGGCGTCGCGGTGGATCTCGTCGCGGGTGACGATGTCGAAGGCGAGCGTCAAAAGACCGTCGCCGGCAAGGATCGCGGTGGCGTCATCGGTCTGCTTGTGCAGGGTGGGGCGGCCGCGGCGCAGGTCCGAATTGTCCATGGCCGGCAGATCGTCATGGATCAGCGAATAGCAGTGAATGCATTCGAGCGCGGCGCCCACGAGCAGCGCCGCTTCGCGCGGCACGCCGAACACGGTCGCGCTCTCGACCACCAGGAACGGCCGAAGACGCTTGCCGCCGTTCAGGCTCGAATAGCGCATTGCGTCCATCAGTCGCTTGGGCCGGGCGATCTCGTCGTGCAGGATGTCGTCCGACAGCAGGCGCCCGAGCAGGGCCTCGGTGTCATCAGCGGTCTTGTCCAGACGTTTGGCGAAATCGGACGGGGACGTGCCGGTCATCAAGAAGGGCTCCAGAACTAAAATTCGGCCGGACAATCCTTTATGCGCCCGCCTCAGTCAATCGTTTGGAAGGCCTAAAAAGTGCTGGAAAAGGCCCGAATTATCACAGACTTAATGGCCCAGCCCGTGGCCGCGTTTCATTTTGCGCCGGAAAGGTCGATTTGCGCATCGTCAAGATCCTGCTGGTCGTGCTCGCGGTCGTGGCTCTCGCGCCCTATGTGATCGCGCCGTTTTACCGGACCGGCCATCCGGTTTCGACGCTGATGGTCTGGCGTTCGCTTCGGGGTGCGCCGATGCAGCGGCAATGGATCGATCTGGCGGCGATGTCGCCCTATCTGCCTCGGTCGGTGGTGGCAGCCGAAGACGCCCATTTCTGCAAGCATCATGGCATCGACTGGGGTGCGCTGCGTGAGGCGATCGATGACGCCCAGGAGGACGGTACGCCGTTCCGGGGCGCCTCCACCATCACCCAGCAGGTCGCAAAAAACCTGTTCCTCTGGCAGGGGCGGGACTTCGTCCGCAAGGCGCTGGAATTCCCGCTGGCGCTGTGGATCGACCTCGTCCTGCCCAAACCGCGGATCCTGGAGATTTACCTCAACATCGCAGAGCTCGGTCCACAGGGGCAGTTTGGCGTCGAGGCGGCCAGCCTCTATGCCTTCGGCAAGTCGGCCGCCAACCTCTCCCCCCGGGAAGCCGCCCTTCTGGCCTCGACCCTGCCCAATCCGGTCAAACGCAGTGCCCGGACCCCGGGACCCGGCGTCAGGCGGCTGGCGGCGACCTATATGGCGCGGGGGCAGGCGAGCTCGCTTGCGACCTGCTGGCGCGAAAATCGCTGATTTCGGGCCCATTTCGGGCGTATTTTCCGGCCCAAGAGCCTAGCTTTACGGCCAGCCTTCCTCTATAAGCGCGGCCTTGATCGGCATTCAGCTCGCCTCGTATTGCGGGTGCTGAGCCGTCCCTTCGCGGACGATGCCCTGATGACACCAATCCCTAGAGGATATTGAAATGGCCGTTCCGAGAAGAAAAACCTCGCCGTCGCGCCGTGGCATGCGCCGCTCGGCAGACGCCATCAAGAAGCCGACCTATGTGGAAGACAAGGACTCCGGCGAGCTCCGTCGTCCGCACCATCTCGACCTCAAGACCGGCATGTACAAGGGCCGCCAGGTCCTGAAGAAGAAAGAGTCCTGAAGGCAGGACCTTTCTTCAGGCGGGAGGATTGGGCCCGCCTGATTTCGGCCAACCCATGAGATAGACGGTGACGGCGGCGGAGCAAATGCTTCGCCGCCGCATTGTCCTGTCCGGATATCTTGATCGAGAAGGCATTTTGCCGATGGTCGGTTTCCCGCTGCTTCTGATTCCGCTCGCGGTCTACAACATCATCGCCTTCCTGATGCCGACGGTGTCCTTTACGGACGTGCTGTTCAAGGTGCCGATGGTGTCCGGTGAGACCTGGCCGGTTACGCTCGCCGACCTCCTGCTCGCGCTCGGCGTGGTGCTGCTTCTGCTCGAGGTGGTCAAGGGCGCGCGGCCCGGCTCCAAATTTCTGATGGATCACCTGCTGTCGCTGATCGTGTTCGGCGCGGCCGCTGCCGAATTCGTGATGTGGCCCAAATTCGGCAACTCCACCTATTTCCTGCTGGTGCTGCTCGCGATGGCCGACTTCCTCGGCGGCATCGCCCAGCGCACGCGCCGTCGCGTCACCTATGTCGCCGAGACGACGGTGGCGGCGCCACGCAAGGCCAAGCGCCAGGAAGCGCCGGAGGAGGATGTGGCGTCCGAGCGTAAGTTCGAGCCGGTGATTGCGCCGCAGCCGGCACCGGCGGTGCCGCCCGCACCCTCAGCGCAATCTGTCGCCGAATCCGTGCTGATGGATCATCCGGCGCCCAAGCCGGGGCAGGGCGCGCCCTCGCCGGAAATCCCCTCGCCGCAGCTTCAGCCGGGCAACGGCACGCCGTCCTCTCCCGACGCGCCACCGCGCTGATTTCTCTGGATTCGCCTGCATCTCACCGCGGCGGTTGTGTGCTCCCTCGCCCCGTTCTTACGGGGAGAGGGTTGGGGTGAGGGGCCTCTCTCCACGGATGAGATAGCCGTGAGACCTGTACCCCCTCACCCGGATCGCGAGAGCGATCCGACCTCTTGTGTCTGTAAAATCTGCCAGGATGTGCGAACGGGCGGTTCTGACCAACCGCCCGTCGCTGGATCTGAGCCCGTCCGACCTCAAAGGCCTCGAGCCTGTCGGGGAGCGAGGGACAGATCCGGTGTCTTCCTCAACCCGAACAGTTGCAAGGGCTTGGAGCCCGAACCGAGCAAGGAAGGGAGTGGACGATGGCACAGAATGAGCTGATTGTCGTCGGTCTCGATGTGGCCAAGGACAAGGTGGATGCGTGCATTCGCTCGTTGTCGCTACGGCAGACGTTCCCAAGCACGCCAGAGGGACGGCGATCACTGATCCGCTGGCTTCGCAAGCACAAAGTCGGCAAGGCAGCCATGGAGGCTTCCGGCGGCTATGAGCGGGAGTGGGCCAAGGCGCTGCGCGAGGCTGGTATCGAAGCCCTGGTCGTGGACCCAAAGCGGGTGCGGAACTTCGCCAAATCGGCTGGACGACTCGCCAAGAACGATCCGATCGATGCGGCGATGATCGCCTGGTTCACCGAGACCTTCATCGAGGCAAGAGGCCAAACCTACGATGCGGCACGTGAGAAGCTGGCGCAGATCGTGACTGCGCGCCAGGCTCTGATCGACGCGCAGACCAGCTTGCAAAACAGGAGGGAGCATTCCACACCTGACGTCGTGCGGAAGATGCAGGATCGCCTGCGAAAGCAGATCGCCGCCGAAATTGCCAAGCTCGAAGCCGCGATCGCAGCATTGATCAAGGCCACGCCGCGATTTGCCGAGCTCGCCGAGATCATCGAGAGCGTGCCGGGTCTTGCCGGGAGCACGTCCGCCGGGCTCATCGGGTCGATGCCGGAACTCGGCCAGATGAGCAACAAAGTTGCTGCGGCGTTGCTGGGGGCTGCGCCCTACGATCACGACAGCGGCAAGCGTCGAGGCATCCGCCATATCCAGGGCGGGCGCCGCAAAGTCCGCAATCTCTTCTACATGGCGTGTATGGGAGCTGCGACACGGCACAACCCCGTGCTCAAGGCCTTCTACGATCGCCTGATCACCAAAGGCAAAGAGCCGAAGGTTGCGCTTACTGCCTGTATGCGCAAGCTGATCGTGATCCTCAACGTTATGATCGCGCGCGGTGAGAAATGGGACGCCAGTCGGTACGAAGTGAGCGACTCCGCTCGGCTTCCGCCGAGCGCATGCACGGCCTGAAGACCGGTGAGCGGACGGGGTCAAGGCCGTCAGCCGCCGGAGGCGGTGGCGCGCAAGCGCCAGCCTTGAGGCCGGCCGATCGCCGGGCTACTTCAACACAGTTGCTCCCCGC